>JAQTNG010000071.1 GCA_028714015.1 Elusimicrobiota bacterium
GTGCCGTCGTGGAACTTCACGCCCTTGCGGATCGGAATGGTGTAGGTCCGGCCGTCGGCGGAGATCAGGCCGTTCTCATGGCTCGGCACCGTCGCCGCGGCGAGCGGGATCAGCTTCTCGGTCGAGGTCTTCTCGAACTGAAACAGCGGCTCGTACACGTTCAGGATCACCAGATGGGAGGCCGTGTCGTACGAGTACGCCGGATCGAGGCTGTCCGCGTCCGAGATCGTCAGGTAGGTGTAGGAATCGGGATTTTTGACGTTGGAGGCGGCCAGGGCCGGCTGCGAAACGGGACCGAGGGCGAGCGCTACGACGAGAAAGAGTGCGAACATGGAGCGTATTCTAGCACTCATTTCGCGGCCTTATATAGATCGTAATAGTAGCTGCCGTAGGGCATGTCCGGGAAGGTCGGGCGGAAGACGAAGCCCTTCACCCAGGTCCTCTGCGCGCGGTAACGCACGCCCTCGGCGAGCATCACGTGCGGCACGTCCTCGTCGACCAAAGCCTGCATCCGTTTATAGAGGGCCGAGCGGGCGCCTTCGTCCTGCGTCCGCGAAGCCTGGTCGATCAGCGCGTCCACCTTCGGGTTCTTGTAGCCCTGCTTGCCCGCGTAGTAGCCCTCGGAGTGCGCGATCGGGAATGCAAAATTGTGCGCGTCGGGATAGTCCGCCTGCTAGGCCGCCAAGAACAGCGGAATCTTGTTGGCCTGCGTCTGCTCGAGGTAGGTGGACCACTGGATCATGCGCAGGTCCACCTTGAACTTCGGGTTCAGCGCTTCCACGTTCTTCTTGATCATCTGCGCGATCGTCTGGGCCGGCGCGGAGCCGGTGTTGAACACGAAAGAGACCTTGAACCCCTTTTCCCAGACCTTGCCCCCCCACGCCTTGCGGAAGTGCTCCTCCGCCTTCTTCGGGTCGAGCGTGAACCGGGGTTTCGGATCCGAGCCGCCGGGCAAGGACGCGGGGATGACGCCCGAGGTGCGCCGCCCCTTGCCGCGCAGGATGTCCTTGATGTAGCCGTCGTAGTCGACGCTGTACGCGAAGGCCTTGCGCACGTCCTTGTCGGAGAAGAAATCGGGCGGCACGCCCTCTCCGTCGAGCTTGCCGGAGCCGATGTTCGAGTTGGCCGTCGGGCTCATCTTGAACGTGAACATCAGGATCGAGGAGCGCTCGAGGTTCTGCAGGCCGTCACGGACCTCGGCGCCGGGCACGCCTTGAAGCTGCGGAAAGTACATCTGCGGCCCATAGACCGCGTCGGCGTCGCCGGCCTGGAGCATGAGCTTGCGCGTGTTGAAGTCGTCGACGACCTTGATGACGACCTGGCGCAGCTTCGCGGGCGCGCGCCAATAGCCGTCGTGGCGCGTCAGGACGACCTGCTTGTTGGCCTTGTCAAACCGCTCGAGCTTGAAGGCCCCGGTCCCGTCGGCCTTGTCGTTGGGGATCATCGTCTCGCGCCCGGGATTGTTGAACTTTTCGACCGTCGCGGCCCGGCCGTCCCACTGGCCGTTCTTGACGCAGAAATCCTTCGAGGTCATCGCGCCGAAGTTCGCCAGGATCGTCAAAAACGGCGCGAAGGGCCGGGCGAGCTTGATCACGAGGGCGCCTTTGTCCGTCGTCACGGCCGCAAAAGCGCGGTCCACGATCGCCGGGTCGAGCTTGCCGCCCTTGCGCGTGCTGTTCGCGCCGATGATCGGCTCGAGCAGCAGGGAGGCGGGGCCCCCGTCGCGGTCCACGAGCAAAAAGCGCAGGATCGAGTAGCGCGCGTCCTCGGGCGTGAGGATGGCCCCGTCGTGGAACTTCACGCCCTTCCGGATCGGGAAGCGGTAGGTCAGGCCGTCCGCGGACAGGAGCCCGTTCGCCTTCGACGGCACCTTCTCGGCGATCATCGGCATCAGGTCCTTCACCGTCAGGCCGCTCCCCTTGTACGCGACCAGGTATTCGTACACGTTGGAAATGATGTTGTGGCTCGCGGTGTCGTAGGCCCACGCCGGGTCGAGGCTGTCGGGGTCCCCGATCGTCGCGTACACGAACGAGTCCGGATTCCTGATCGTTTCCGCGGCGAGTCCGGCCGGCGCGAGAGCCAGCAGGCACGACAGGATCATTCTCATGGGGTTTTCGTGACCTCGTAAAGCGTTCCGTAGGGCTGAATCGGGTGATACAGCCACCCCAGGACCTTGGCGCGTTTGACGACGATGTTGTAGCTGTCGGCGGTGAAGATCGCGGGCGCGTCGTAGATCGCCAGCGCCTGCAGCTCGTAGTACAGCGCCTTGCGCTTGGCCGGATCGATCTCGGAGGCCGCGGCCTCGATCATCGCGTCGGCCCTCGGGTTATTGTAGCCGAGCATCGAGGCGAAGTAGCCGCGGGAGTGCAGGAACGGCTCGACGGCGTTGTGCGGGTCCGGATAGTCGAGAATCCAGCGGTACACGAACGCGGGCAGGCGCCGGGCCCTGAATTCGTCGAGAAGCTTCGATTCGGGAAGCGCCCGGCATTCCACGTGGAACTTCGCATTGAGCTTCTCGACGCCCTCCTTCAGCAGGCGGCAGGCGATGCGGCGTTCCGCATTGCCCTCGGTGTAGGCCACCGAGAGCGCGAAGCCGTGCTCCCAGACCTGGCCGTTCCTGGCGCGCTTGAACGCGCCCTCCGCCTGATAGGGCGAGAACGGCCACGGCTTCTGCTTCGGGTTGTAGCCGAACAGCACCGCCGGGATGGGGCCGTGCGCCTGGATGGCCTTGCTGCGGTAGCCTTCCCTTATGAAGGCGTCGTAGTCGAACGCGAAGGCGAAGGCCTTGCGCACCTCCACGTCCGCGAAGAAGTCCGGGGGCACGCCGTCGCCGAGCCCTCCGCTGCCGAGCCAGGGGTTGTTCTTCGGCTCGATGTTGAAATTGAACAGCACCGTGTTCTGGGCCTCGAGCGAGGGAAGGCCGTCGGTCACGACCACGCCTGGCAGCCCCTCGAATTGATCCAAAAATCGCCGCTCGACGAACGCCGCGTCGATCTCTCCCGCCGCGAGGCGCCGCCGCCGCTCGCGCGAGTCCGCGACCGACGCCAGGTTCACGCGGGCCAGAGCGGCGGGCTTGCGCCAGTAGTCCTCGTTGCGGACCAGCGATATTTTCTTGGCGGCGCGGTCCCAGGTCTCGAGCTTGAACGGGCCGGTGCCGTTCATCTTCGCGTAGAGCGCCGAGCTTTCCTTGGCCGGGTTCCGGTATTTGACCCAGGTCTCCTTGCGTCCGTCCCAGCCTCCGTTGGCCTCGACGAAGCCCTTGGACACGATGTGGCCGAAGCCGGCGAGTATGCTCAGGAGCGGCGCGAAGGGCTTCTTCAGGCGCAGGACCACGGAGCCGCCTTCGGTGGAGATGGCGTTGTCGGCGAGGTCGAAAATCCGGTCGGGCGGCAGCTCGCCGGTGCCGCGCACGCCGATCAGCGCGTAGAGAAGGAGATTCGACGGCCCGCCCTCCCGGTCGATCAGCAGAAAGCGCATCAGCGAGTACTTCACGTCCGCGGCCGACAGGGCCGACCCGTCGTGGAACTTCGCGCCGAGGCGCAGCGGGAAGGCGTAGGTCAGGCCGTCCTTCGACAGAAAGCCGTTGGCCGGCGACGGGACGACGGTCGCCAGGCGCGGCTCGTAGGCGTCGAGCGACTCGCCCTTGAAGTCGATCAGGGTCTCGTAGACCTGGTCGACGACGAACAGCGAGACCGCGTCGTAGCCCCAGTGCGGATCGAGGGTGTCGACGTCCGCGGCGAGCGCGTAATCGAGGACGGCGGGGTCGCTGGAGGCGCGGGCGGGAAAGCAGATCGACAGCGTCAGCAGCACGGCGAGCGGGAGTCTCAGCACTGGCTTATTCTAGACAATTTGCGCCTGAAATGTGTGCCGGTCTTGGTCGTTTTTAATCCAGCACTTTTAGGGTGATTTCGCAGGGATTGATGTGTAAATAATGTTTATTAAATAAAACGTATTCCGCAGTGAAATGTAGCACTAACAACTAGCATGTCTATTGATGAATGCGCTGTATAACAGGCGCTAGTTAAAAATTGCAGGAAACGGACACGCGGTGAGATTGGCCCAAACCGCCAAAGGGAAGCAGCGCGTAGTCGACGCCCAGGCCCCGCAGGCCGAAGCCTAATCCAAAGGCAATTCCCGTAATCCCGCTGATGTCGCCTATGGTCTTGGAGTTAAAGCCCAACCGCCCCGCCAGGTTCCATGCATCCTGGACCGCGAAACGATACTCCGTCCCCGTAGCGACGAACGCGTCGTTATCCCGCGGCAAGCCAAGGTCCAGGGCCGCCAACCATCGATCCGTGATTTTGAAGGCCCCGCCCAATTTGATGGTCAGCGGAAGCTCGGCCGACTCTTGCTCGAACTTGAGCTTGCCGCCGAGGTTTGAGACGGCCAGCGCCAGGCGAAGCCGGTTCTTCATGTAGCCCGGGGACAGAACGCCGAAATCCAATGCGGCGGTCTGGGCCGTGGCCAAGAGCTTGGAACGTATGTACTTGCCCGCCAGGCCCACTGAGAATCCGTCATAGGTCGGACCGAGCTTCTTGAGCGGAAAGGCATACCCCAAAGAGACGGCCAGGTCGTTGGGGGTCACCGAGCCAGCGTCCGATCCTGTGATATCGGTCTGCGACACGGAGCCGGCGTTGAAGTATTGCACCCCCGCTCCCCAGGCCCCCCACTCGCCCAAGCTCTGCCCATAAGCCGCGTAGTCGAAAAAGCTCGAGTCGAGATGGGCCGCGTGCGAGAAGGTCGCGGCCCTTTTCTCGATGCGGGAGAGACCGGCCGGGTTCCAGTACAGCGCGCTCGCATCGTCGGCGACGGCCGTAAAAGCCTCCCCCATGCCGGCGGCACGCGCGCCCGGGACGAGTGTCAGGAAAGGAGCCGCCGTCGTGCCCTTGGCCGACGCGCTGAAGGCAGCGCCTGCGGGCGAGGCGGCCAATAAGGATAGAACGGCGAAGATCAAGATTCTCATCGCTGCACGATCACCTTGAAGGTCTTACTCTGTCCCGCTCCTTGGGCGAAGACGGCATAGGTCCCGCTGGCCGCTTTTTCACCAGACTGATTCCTTCCGTCCCAGGAGGCCATGCCCACCGCGTTGGCGCTCAAGTCGCGCACCAACTGACCCGACAACGTGTAAATCCGTATGCGGGCTCCGGCCGGCAGATTGGCGAAAGTCATCAACGTGTGTCCTTGGGAAGGACGCAGGGGGTTCGGGAATGCCAGGGCCGTATCTACGGTGCCCGAAGCCGCGGCCTGCATGATCCGGAAAAGCGAGAAATGGTTGGTCCTGGCTGTGACTTGCCGCTGGAGCATGTTCGAGGTGGAGACGAGCGGCACCCAAACGTTGCGCGTCGTGTCGTAGCGCGCGATGATCAGCCTATGCGCATCTAGGCCGAGGATATCCCCCGCCTGATACGTCATTGTGATCGTCACGTCCTGAGAAGGCTGAACGGCTTGGTCCAGGACAATTTCGATGCCGACGTTGCTGCCCGTCAGATTGGCCGTCGGCGAAGTGTCGGATGGGAAGGATGTTGGGGTCTGGAGCGTGACGCCGACGGCGCCGCTGAATGCCTGCGGCGGGATGATCACGGTCACTGGCCCTGAGGGCGCGGCATATAAAATCGCGCCTCCTCCGGAACCGATAGTCGCCGCCGTGCTGGTCGCGATCAAGGTCGCGGTGGACAGAAGCGCGGAGCTCATCAATGTCTCCATGCCGTCACCGTTGAGGGCCGCTACGCGCAGGTAATAAGTCGTGCCGCCGAAAAGCCCGGTCAGGGAGGCGCTCGCGGCGGCGACGGTTACGCTCGTCGTCGCGCTTCCCGCCGTCCATCGGTCCACGCGGTAGCTTGTGATGCCAGGGTTCGTATTGGCCGCCCAAGAGACTGATATTGAGGAAATGTCCACGCTGGTCAAGGCAAAGCTCGTGGGCGGGGCGGCGAGGGTATAGCGGGTCAGTTCAGCCGAGGTCGACAAAGAAATGCCGTTCAGTGAAACGACGCGCCGCGCATAGGCCGTGTTCGTCGACAACCCGAACTCGGTCCATGAAACGGTATCCGGAGGAAGGTCACCTGAAACATTGGCGTTCGCCGCCGACACCACCCTGTAGCTGGTTTCGCGCTCGACATCGTTCCACGACCACTGAATGGACCCGGTTGATTGCACGACCGCAGACAAACTAGGAGTCGTCGTCGGATCTCCGAGATGCGCGAACCAGGCATGCCCTAAGGCTCCTCCTCCGGCGTGGGGGTAATCCAAGGTCCCGGATATCCACATCGAATCATCCGGCGCCTTGCTGATGCCTGAAATGAATGCGTCGTTCCCCGACGACACTGGAAACGTCATACTGCTTATTAGCGTTAGGCCTGAGTTGTACTGGGCAACCCAGCCGTATTGTTGGAGGTTCTCCCCGACAATCCAGATGGATCCGTGCGAGCCTAAGGTCATTCCTTCGACGGAAATCCCGGAATCAAGGTTGACTGATCCCAGGAGGTTTAAATTTTGATCGTATTTCAGCAGCTTACTGAATGTGTTGCCGCCGGCAAGCGCAGAGAGGGCCGCGACGGTCCAGACCGAGCCGTCGCCAGACACTTTGACTCCACCCGACACAATGTTAAAGTTCGAATCTATCACTGCCGCGCTAGCGATCTCGACCAGTGCTGAATTGAATTTCACTAGCGTGTGGAACTGAGGGGAAATGCTGAAGTTTGTGCCGGAGACGTAGAAATTTCCGGAAGGATCTGTCGATATGGATTGCCCCCAACTGCTCGAACTGGAAGCGGCGCTGGATTGGAGGACAAGCGCAGCATCGTATTTCGCTGTCAGCATCCGCGAAATGGTCTCAGATGTTCCTGCAACGCCAAAACCAGTGCCGATCGGAACGACATCGCTCGCGGTAGCGCGGGTTAGGGTCGTACTGGAAATCAATGCGAGCTGGGAGTCGTATCTCCCCAGGAAAAGGGCTTTCCCCCCTGATTCTCCGACGTAGCCTGCAACCACGATTCCGTTGCCGCTCGGGTCTAATGTTACGCTTTGGGCCGAGTCCGTGCCGTTAGCGGGGCCATCGATGGTGACGCTTGAGATAAAAACGGAATTCCCATCGAACCGGGCTACCCATAAGTCATGCGATTGAGTGTTGCCTGCGGTGAAAATATTTCCGGCCGCGTTCACTGCGATGGAGCGAGCGTAGGTCTGCGAGGCAGAAAACGTGGCGGAGCTCATGAGGACAATGGCATCGGCTCGACCCGCAAGAAGCAACGAGACTATCCCCGCAAGGATAGCCGGCGCGGCTCCGAATCTGCGCGGCACGAGATAACTCAGAGATCCTCCGGTAGTGCCCAGGCATAGACAAAATGGGCTACTGCTTTAGAGTGTACTCCCAACGGGGTCCGATAGCCAGTGTGCGACCTCGGAACTGCGACCTCCGAACTAAAGCCGAAAAAAAGCCCTCCATCGCTGGAGGGCTTTCGACTGTTTCCGGAAACAGTCTCGCCGGATTCGGGGCGCCAGTCTAGGCGCGCTTCTTCTTCTCGGCCAGCCACTTCTCCCCGCCCACCAGCAGGAGAAGGACCGTGAGCACGCCGAAGGCCAGGACCGAGGTCAGGTCGCTGCCCGCCACGGAGCTGAACCTCTCGCTCATGTCCAGGTGCGCCGAGATCTTGGGGCTCATCGTCACGATGGCCACGATGATGCCGGCGATGGCTCCGCCCGCGATGTAGCCCGAGGAGAAGAGGACGCCGGGGCTCATGTCCGACTCGGCCTCGGTCTTCTTGGTCCAGCGGTCCGCGATCCAGCGCATCAGGCCGCCGACGAAGATCGGCGTCGAGGACGACAGCGGCAGATAGACGCCGACCGCGAAGGGCAGCGACGGAACCTGGCAGAGCTCGAGCACGAGCGCGATGCCGACGCCGAGCAGGACCAGCCCCCACGGGAGCTTGCTGGTCAGGATGCCGTCGATGATCAAGGACATCAGCCTCGCCTTGGGGGCGTTGTACTTGAGCACCTTCGTGCCGTCGAGGCGCGTGGTCTCGACGCCGTTGATGCCGGGGTCCACGAGATACTTGATGGAACCGGCGTCGTCGACGAGATACTTGCCCTGCGGCAGGTTCTCGACTTCGCCCTCGCCCACGTGCCAGACCTTGTAGGTGGCCGAGTCGATCGCGGAGTCGGAGCCCTTGAGGCCCTCGCTGACCTTGAGGTCGGCAACCGGGGCCGTGATTCCCGGGAACTCGCGCTTCGCGTAGGTCGTGCTCGCATTATTAAGCAGAAGGAGCGTCAGGCCGATGACGAGCGCCGAGCTCAGCGCGCCGACGAGCAGGCCCAGCTGCTGATAGCGCGGCGTGGCGCCTACTAAGTAGCCTGTTTTGAGGTCTTGCGAAGTCGTGCCGCCGTTGGAGGCCGCGATGCACACGATCGCCGCGATGGAGAGCGCGGTCAGGCGCGCCCCCTTGCCGACCCAGCCGCCGTTCGGATCGAAATGGCTGATCAGCACGAAGATCAGGCAGGTCAGAAGCAAGGTCGCCACCGTCATGCCCGAGATCGGGTTCGAGGAGGAGCCGATCTCGCCGGTCAGGCGCGAGGAGACGGTCACGAACAGGAAGCCGAACAGCACGATCAGGATCGCGCCGATGATTCCCTTGACGCCGAAGCCGAGGCCGAGGCCGGGGGCCGCCGCGATCGCGAGCACGAGGAACAGGCTGCCGACGACGACGACCGAGTTCGGCATGTCCTCGTCGGTGCGCCGCTTCGGGCCGGAGGACTTCGTCGCTCCGCCCGCGAGGATGTCGGCGATGCCGGCCTTGAGCGAGGTGAAGATCGTGGGCAAAGCCTGGATCAAGGAGATGATTCCCCCCGTCGCCACCGCGCCCGCGCCGATGTAGAGGATGTAGGACTTCCAGATCTCGGCCGGGGTCATGTCGTGGATGAGGTGCGTGGCCGGGAACAGCGGCGCCGCGAGGCCGTCGCCGAAGAGCTTGATCGCCGGGATCAGCACCCAGGACGCCAGCACGCCGCCGGCGACCATGACGCAGGAGATCTTCGTGCCGATGATGTAGCCGACGCCGATGAGCTCGGGGGCCACCTCGCCGCTGATCGCCGCGCCCTTGAAGAAGGTGAGCATCCTCTCGGGCGTGTCGTTCCAGAGCTTGAGGCCGCTCATCAGGACCTTGTAGACCGCGGCGACGCCGAAGCCCGTGAACACCGTCCGGGCGCTGGAGCCGCCCTTCTCGCCGACGATCAGGACGTCCGCGCAGGCGGTGCCTTCGGGGTAGGGAAGCACGCCGTGCTGCTTGACGATGAAGGCGCGGCGCAGCGGGATCATCATGAGCACGCCGAGCAGGCCGCCGAGCGAGGAGACGATCAGGACGCGCGCCGCGTCCATCTCGTAGCCGAGGATCATCAGGGCGGGCATCGTGACGCCGACGCCGAAGGCGATGGACTCGCCGGCCGAGCCGACGGTCTGGACCATGTTGTTCTCGAGTATGGTCGTCTGACGGGCGCCCGTGAGCTTCGAGAAAAGGCGGAACAGCGTGATCGAGAGCACCGCGATCGGAATCGAGGCCGACACCGTCATGCCGACCTTAAGCACTAAATAAAGAGAGGAAGCGCCGAAGACGATGCCGAGCAGCGCGCCCACGATGACCGCGGGCCAGGTGTACTCTTCCATGACCGTCGAGTCGGAGACATAGGGCTTGTGCGGGGCTGATTTGTCCGAGGCGGTGGTCATGGGGTCTTCTCCTAAAGTGCGATGAGTGCGGCGGCGCTGGGCGCATCTTTGAAAGGGAGCACTTCGCAGGCGGCTTGGTGGCCGGCCTTGGCTTCGATGAGGACCTGGTCGTTGACCTTGCAGGCCTCTTTCAAGTAGCGGCAGCGCGGGTGGAAGCGGCAGCCGGGCGGCGGCTTCAGCGGGGAAGGAACGTCGCCGGTAAGCAGAATTCTTTTTCGGCGCTTTTCTATCGACGGGTCGGGGACCGGAACCGCGGACAGCAGCGCCTCGGTGTACGGGTGCTGAGGATCGTTGAAGAGGGTTTCGGAGTCCGCCGTTTCTACGATCCTTCCCAAATACATAACGGCGATTCGTGTGCACAAATGCCGGACCACGGAAAAATCGTGGGAGATGAACAGATACGCCAGCTTTCTTTCCTTCTGCAAATCCTTCAACAGATTGAGGATTTGAGCTTGGATCGAAACATCCAAAGCGGAGACCGGCTCATCGGCGACGACGAGCTTGGGATCTAAAGCGAGCGCCCTGGCTATGCCGACCCTCTGCCGTTGGCCGCCGGAGAACTCGTGCGGATGACGCGGAAGATACGACTTGGCGATGCCGCAGTCGTCGAGAAGCTTTGCGAGCTTTTTGGCTCGAGTCGCGGGATCCTTGTGCATGTCGTGTATCACCCACGGCTCGGTGATGATGTCTTCGACCGTCATGCGCGGGTTGAGGCTGGAATAAGGGTCCTGGAAGATGACCTGCATCTCGCTGCGCATCTTCTTCAGCGCGGCGCCGTTCATCGCGGAGATGTCCTGGCCGTTGAAGCGGACGGTGCCGCCGGTGGATGTCTCGAGCGCGAGGACGAGCTTGCCGAGCGTGGTCTTGCCGCAGCCGGTCTCGCCGACGACGGCGAAGCTCTCCTGGGGCATCACGTCGAAGGAAACGCCGTCGACCGCCTTAACGGCGGTCTTTTTTCCGAACAGGCCTTTGCGGACGTCGAAATGCTTCTTGAGATTCCGGACCTCGAGGAGGGGCGTGACGCTCATTTGCTCGCTCCGGCCTCGTGGCGGTGCGAGCTGGACTCGGTCTCGCCCTCGACCAGCCAGCAGTTGGACATGCGCTCGCCGGCGAGGTGGAACTGGGGCGGGTCGTCGGTCTTGCAGCGCGCCATCGCGCGGCCGCATCTCGGCTCGAACGGGCAGCCGACGAAGCCGCCGCTGAGGTCCGGAGGCTGGCCCGGGATCGCCTCGAGGCGCTCCTTGCGCTCGTAGATCGAGGGCACGGAGCCGAGAAGGCCCTTCGTGTACGGGTGCTTCGGATTCTTGAAGAGATCGTTGACCGGCGCGTGCTCGACGGGCCGGCCCGCGTACATGACGACGACGTCGTCGGCCATCTCGGCGACGACGCCGATGTTGTGCGTGATGAGCACGATCGCCATGTGGTACTCGCGCTGGAGGTCCCTCATCAGCCCGAGGATCTGGGCCTGGATCGTGACGTCGAGGGCCGTGGTCGGCTCGTCGGCGATCAGGACGTCGGGCTCGCAGGACAGCGCGATCGCGATCATCGCGCGCTGGCGCATGCCGCCGGAGAATTGGTGGGGGTAGTCGTTGACGCGCTCCTCGGGATTCGGTATGCCGACCTTCTTGAGGAGGTCCACGGCCTTGGCCCAGGCCTTTTCCTGCGAGAGCCCCTGATGGAGGACGATGGCCTCGGCGATCTGCTCCCCGACCTTGAGGACGGGGTTCAGGCTCGTCATCGGCTCCTGGAAGATCATCGCGATGCGGTTGCCGCGGATCTTGCGCATCTCCTCGGTTCCCATCTTGAGGAGATCCCGGCCTTGGAACAGGATTTCGCCGCCGACGACTTTCGCGGGAGGCTCCGGAAGAAGCCGGAGTATGCTCAGCGCGTGAACGCTTTTTCCCGATCCGGATTCTCCGACGACGGCGAGCGTCTTGCCGGGGTGCAGATCGTAGGTGACCCCGTCGACGGCCTTCACGGTCCGCTCGCGCGTGATGAAGTGCGTCCGCAGGCCGCGGACGGAGAGTACGGGCTCGCTCACCGAAGGATCACTTAGATGGAGCTCGTGACGAGGCTCTCGGTGGAGAGCACGCCGGGGGTGGCGCGGATGTCGCGCACGACGAAGTTGGAGAGGGTGCCGACGTCCTCGGTCTCGATGTCGAGCACGAGGTCCCAGCGGCCGAACACGGCGGTGACGTGCGAAACGCCCTTGATTTCCTTAATACGCGAAAGCGCGATCTTTTCTTTGCCCGCCATCAAACGCACCAGCACCAGTCCGGTCACCATTTCGCGCCCTCCTAATCGAACGGTTGTCGAGGTTCGCAGTATATCAAAATTTACCGGAAACGACGGCCTTTCAAGTAGAATCTCCCCCTTATGCGCCTGCCCCGGTCCGTGCGTCGCGGACTCATCCTGCTCCTGTCCGTCGCGCTGCTGTATGCCGCGGTGTTCGCGCTTTGGAACTGGCGCGGGAGGAGCCGCGCGCTGACGCTCTCGGCGTCGAAGCTCGAGCACCTCCACTACGACATCGTCGAGCTGTCCCTCGTCTCCGGCGATCCGTCCCTGGACGAGTCCTTCCGGGCCCTGCCCCCGCGCTTCGTGGTCATGCGCGGCACCGAGACCGTGACGACGATCGCGGGAATACGCGAGATGGCCGCCCGCCGCGTCGCTCCCGGCCTCTGGACGGCGCGCTGGCCGGTGCCGTGGAACGCGCCCCCGGGCGAGTACCGTCCGGTTCTAGTGGGACGCCCCGACCTCGCCGAGCGCCTGAGCGTTTCCCCGTTCAAGATCGCGCGGCGCGTGCCGAAGCCGATGCCGAAGGGCTTCGTCGTCGCCACGCTCGAAAGCGTGATGCCGCTCGCGTCGATGAAGGTCAAGGGCCCCGACGGGAGCATGACGGATTGGCGCGGCCTGCTCGACTGGGCGCAGTACGTCGGCGCCGACGCGTTCTGGATGCTCGGCGGGCAGACGCCGGGCCTGGGCAAGGACGAGATCTGGATGGGCACCAATCTCAAGCTGATTCCGAAGGTGGCCGCGGAGTGCCGCCGGCGCGGCCTGAAGTTCGGCGTGTACGCGATGTTCTCCCTGACGATGTCGAAAGAGGCGCTGCCGGGCTACGAGTACGGGCTCGAGATCAAGGACGGCAGGCCGGTCGTCACCCGCGCGATTTCCCTGCGCGATCAGAAGCGCTTGTCCGACGTCGCCGCCTTTCTGAAGCCTTTCGCCGACGACCCGAACGTGGACTGGGTCGGCCTCGACTACATCCGCAACGCGCTCGGCGGCTACGAGCTCGTCGACGACTTCGTCGCCGAGATGCCGGGCGTCATCGTCCCCCCCGAGTGGCGCAAGCTGACGCGAGATGAACGCATGACCTGGCTCGCGCGCAAGAAGATCATGCGCCGCGACATGGAGTTCGTCGAGGCCTGGGAGTGGTGGCGCGCGCGCCGCGTCGCGCTGATCGTGCGCGAGATCAAGGCCCGTCTGGGCGGCAAGCCGCTGTGGGC
>JAQTNG010000072.1 GCA_028714015.1 Elusimicrobiota bacterium
CGAACCGGGAGTAGTCGGAGGCCCAGCCCCGGCTGTCGGAGGGGACGGAGCCCGTCTTGTGGAAGAACGCGGACTCGATGCGGGCCTGGAAGTGGTTCTCGGCGATGTCGGAGAGGAAGCCGGACTTGGTGTCCTGGTAGATGATCACTGGGGCAATCGTACGAAATCGACGCGGGCATGCAACTTTTTCGGAGGGTCAATCGTCTGGTAAGTGATGGAATCATCATTGACCCCCAAGAAAGAAGAGTTGCTGCAGGACCTGCGCGCACTTATTGAGGCGGCGCGGGGGCAGGTGGCGCGCGTCGTGAACACCGGCCAAGTGGCCCTCTATTGGTCGGTGGGAGAAAGGCTTAGCCGTGAAGTCTTGGGCGGCAAGAGGGCGGCTTACGGGCGGCAGATTGTCGCTACGGTCTCGCGGCAATTGGTCCAGGAGTATGGCCGAGGATTTTCAGCGGCGGGGCTGCGCCGGATGGTTCAGTTGGTCGGCCTATATCCCGATTTTAAGATTTGCGCAACGCTGTTGCGCAAATTGACCTGGAGCCATTTTCTGCTTCTTATTCCTATAAAAAATAATGTTGAGCGGGAGTTTTATGCGGAGTTGTGCCGGGTCGAAGGATGGAATATTAAGACGCTCCGAGCGAAGATCAACTCGAGGCTATACGAAAGGACGGGGATGTCGAAAAAGCCCGCCGAGCTCGCGCTTCAGGAGCTGAAAGCGCTCCGCCAAGACGATGTGATGAGCCCGGACATGGTGTTCCAGGATCCGTACTGCCTGGATTTTCTCGGGCTCAAGGAGGTGTATAGCGAGAAGGTTTTTGAATAGGCCGTCTTGAGGGAAATGGAGTCGTTTCTCCTTGAGTTCGGCGCGGGGTTCGCTTTCGTCGAAAGACAGAAAAGGATATCGATCGGCGGCGAAGACTTCCACATCGATCTGCTCCTTTACAACCGCCTTCTACGCAGGCTAGTGGTCGTCGAGCTCAAGCTGGGACGGTTCAAGGCGGAGTACAAAGGGCAGATGGAGCTTTACATGCGTTGGCTCGATAAGTACGAGCGCGCAAAGGGGGAGGCTCCGCCGGCGGGATTGATCCTGTGCTCCGAGAAGTGCGAGGAGCAGATCGAGCTGCTGGAATTGAATAAGAGCGGAATCCGGGTCGCGCGGTATATGACCGAGCTGCTGCCGGCCGGCGTGCTTGAAACGAAATTACGGCAAGCGCTCCTTGCCGCGCGGCGGAGACTGGGGGATTCGGGTCGCGGTGGCGGAGGTTGAAGAGGTGCGGCCTGCTTCCCGGTCTTTTCGAAGAGGCACTGAAGCGCCGGCCGTGATGAACGCCTTGCGCCCCAGGGCGGCGCCGGGGTACAGTGTGAGGATGGCGAGCGGCGGCGTGAGATTGATGGGCGGCAAGGTCACCGTGAGGGCCGAGCCATTTTTCTGGCTGATGGCGGGGCTGTTCGGCATGTCGCTCGGGCGGGGCTCGACGCGGGAGATCGTGCTCTGGACCGCGGTGGTCGCATTCTCGGTGCTCGTTCACGAGTTCGGCCACGCGGCCGTCTGCCTGGCGTTCGGCTCGGGGGCGGACATCGTGCTCTCCGGCTTCGGCGGCTCGACCCGGCCGCGGGACGCGTCGTCGTTCGGGACCTGGAGGACGGCCGCGCTGGACCTGGCCGGGTGCGCGGCGGGGGCCGCGCTCGCCGCGGCGGCGTTCGGGGTCCTGTACGCCGGCGGCGCGTGGAAGGCGGCTGTCCCGCCGCTCGCGCTGGCGATCGCCGCGGCGCTGGTCCAGGTCAACGTCTGGTTCTCGCTGTTCAATCTGTTGCCGGTCATGCCGATGGACGGGGGAAGGCTCGTCTCCGGACTGCTGAGCGCGCGCTGGGGCGTCAACGGCCGGCGCGCCGGCCACGCGCTCGGCCTGGCGCTCGGCGCGGCGGCGGCGCTTTGGTTTTATTGGGGAGGGGCGACCTACGGGGCTTTCCTCTGCGGGGCCATGGCGGTGGGCGAGGGGAGGTCCCTGCGGCGCTCGCTGTCGATGACGGCGGCCGACTCCGACGAGACCGTGACGAGCGAGCTGCCGCGCGCCGTGGAGCTGTGGGCGAGAGGACGCCGGGAGGAGGCGGTCGCGGCTCTGAGCGCCCTGCGGGAGAGGACCGGCGCCGGCCTGACCTACGCCTCGGCGACGCTCCAGCTCGCGTTTTATCTTTACATGATGGACCGCGTCGAGGAGTCCTACGCGCTGTTCAAGGCCGTGTCCGAGTCCGACATGTCCCCGGCGGCCAAGCGCGCGTACGCGGACGCCGCGCTCCGCCGCGGGGACCACGCGCTGGCCCTGCGCCTGGGACGGACGAATTTCCACGACGCGCCGGGGCCGCAGACCGCGGCGGCGGCAGCGCTCGCGGCCGCCGGGCTCGGCGACGCCCAGGAGACGGTCTCCTGGCTTAGGACCGCTTTGCGTCTGGGCCTGGCACGCACCGAGCTGCGCGCCAAGGAGTTCGACGCGGTGCGCGGCTCCGAGGAGTTCCGCGATTTCGTCGCCGGCCTGCGCGCATGAAGGCCTTCAACGCCGCCCTGCGCGCTCTGTTCGCGCTCCTGTTTTGCGCGGCCGCCCTCCTGGCGCTTTGGCTCCTCGCGGCCGCTGTGAGGGACGGCGGCGAGGCGGCGGGCGTCAAGGCGCTCGCGGGCTGCGCTTTGACCGCGGGACTGGCCGCCTGGTTGGCGTATATGTTCGGCGCGTCGGCGCGCGAGGTGGCGGCGGGCCGGAAGGCGCCGGTCTCGACGGCGGCGATGGCCGCGGCGGCCTTGGCGCTGGGTCTGTTTTTCCACACGGCGTACGTGGAGGTCCTGGGGCCCCTGAGCCGCATCGGCTACCGGGGGATGCGCAGCGAGCTCGGGACCATGCGCACGGCGCTGTCGATCTACTACGGCGACACGGAGGGCCATTACCCGGCGGATCTGTCCATCATGGTCGGGACGAAGTGGGCGCCGTACGCGAAGGAATTGCCCGAGGCCGTCACGGGCCGCCATCCGAAATCGCGCGCGGTGCTGCTGATGAGCGGCGAGGATTTCGCGGCCCGGCGCTTCACCGACGCCGGCGGCTGGGCCTACGCCGTCGGCGGGGACACGGGGGCCGTCACCGTCAACTGCACGCACGCCGACGCGGCCGGCAAGGTCTTCTCGACCTACTGACGCGCGCCCTGGCGAAAAAGGGACGCGCGCCTTATACTTCCGTTGCCGGCGCTTTTGAGCGCGCCGAATCCCAGCCGTTCGGAGGCCGCATGGCTGATCCGAGACAGGTTGTGGTCGTGGTGCCGAAGAGAGGCTCCTATTCGTGGCCGGGACGCGAGACGCTCGACGACCGCACGCGGGTCCTGCTCGAGTCGCGCACGCTCGACGAGCTGATGGACGCGACCAGCGCGATCGAGGAGGAGAACCTCGAGTCGGTGCTCGGGTACTGGGAGTACCTGCGCTCGGACTGGCGCTGGCTTCACGACGCCAAGTTCCGCAAGAAGAACCCGGGCTACCTCTCCGTGCACAGCGTCAGCTTGAGGGAGGGCGGCCACTACCTGCGCTCGACGAAGTGGCGGGGCGGCATACCCAAGAGCGACAACATATCGGAGTATCTCGACCGCCTGTGTAATTAGGAAGGCCGGGGCCTAATACTCGGTCCAGAATGAGCCCTTGGTGTCGGTGTGCGTGCAGTCGATGAACACCGTGCCGGTCAGCCCCGGCGAGGAAAGCGAAACGACGTAAGCCCACCGGCCGGTGTCCGCCGGCGCCGTGACGGCGACGACGACCGCCTCGCCCTTCCTGGGGTGAGGTATCTCCGAGAACCGCGGCCACAGGGGCGGCATCTCGGGGATGATCTTGGCCGCGACCAGGGCCTCGAGCGACTCCGGCGCGCGGCCGCCGTGCTCGAGGCGGTAGCGCTCCACCGCCTGGCGCAGGAGGACGAGGTTGCCCTTCATGGCCCCCTCGGCGCTTTTCCGGAAGAGGCCGGAGAAGCCGGGGGCGGCGATGAGCAGGAAGATCAGGCACAGACCGAACACGCCGGCGGCCGCGCCGAGCTCGGTCGTCATCGCGCTCTCGTCCATGGCCTCCGCGCCGCGGAGCACCCTCCAGGCGCGGCGCGCCGACCACCCGGCGAAGACGAGCGCGGCGAGACCGTACGCGGCCGATTGCACCGCCGAGGCCGTCCTGCCGTGCTTCGCGGCATGAAACGCGCCGATCGTCATGGCCAAGCCGAAGAGGCCGGGAAAGATCAGAATCCAGGCCGCCCGGCACGCGGCCCAGGTCCACAGCATCCACCGGCGCGTCGGCATGGTCCAAGGGTAGCACCACTTTCGGCCGGCGTCAAGAAACGGCATTGACAGGACGGCGGACGGGGCCTATCCTAGGGTCATGACCGGCCTGACGCCCCTCCTGGCCTTGATCGCCGCGCTGGCGCCGATGGACGCTTCGGCGACGCCCTCGTCCTACGCGACGCTCGACGAGGCGGCGGTCGCCTTCGTCGATCTCGTGCGGACCTACCCCGAGCAGAGACACGAGTACTGCGCCTGGCTCATCAAGGACGCCGGCGGCCGCGTGCGCTTCGGGGCCATCAACGAGGGCGACATGAACCATTGCCCGAGCTCGTGGCCCAAGCCCGCCGGGACCGCCGGGTCCGTGCACACCCATCCGATCTGGGGCCCGGGGTCGTCGGATCCGTCCGCGGCGAGCCAGGTGTTTTCGGAGGGGGATTTCGCCCACGCCGAGCATCCCGACGTGAGCGTGCCGGCCTATCTCGGCGCGCCGGCGGGGCACGTCCTGCGCTACGATCCCGGCGGGACCTTGTGCTGGGGCAGAAGCTTCATCTCGCGGCATTTTAAGATCGTGCGCGACGCCGTCCCGAGCGTGCGCGGGCGCCTGCCGCTGAATCCGGACGAGAAGACGGCGCTGTACGACGCGCTCGGCAAGCCGGTCCCCAAGCCGTCCTATTGCCGCGACCAGCCGCGCTGACGCGGCGCCTCACAGCTCCCAGGGGTACTGGAAGAAGACGCTCGGCTGGAAGCCCTCGTCGCCGGTCGCGAGATCGAGGCGGTAGACGAGGCCCGAGGCGGTCACGATGCGCAGGCCCGCGCCGTACGACTGGCGGGCCGCGGCCCACAGCGCGCCGGCGGCGTCGGCGACGCTGCCCGCCTCGTAGAAGAGCGCGATCTGGACGGCCGTGCGGATGTCCTTGAGGACGTAGATGTTGAAGGGCTTGAACTCGTCGGTCAGGTTCCAGCGCAGCTCGGTCCCGAAGAACTCGGCGTGCGCGCCGCGGTAGCGGTGCTCCGGGTAGGAGCGCAGGCGCTGGTAGCCGCCGAGGCCGGTCGCGCTGCCGTGGGCGTTCTCCGCGGCGCGGGTGTCGAGGTAGCGCAGGCACTCCGCGCGCCGGGCCGCGTCGGCGACGGCGGCGCAGTCGAGCCCCAGCTCGCGGCCGAGCTCGCCGGGATCGGTCTGGCCCGGGCTCATCACATAAGCGTCGGAGCGGAAATAATTGAACGCCCAGGTGCTGCGCCGCCCCACGGGCAGGTACGCGGTGGCGCTGAAGTCGGTGAAGTAGAAGTCCGGGCCGGAGCTGCGGCGGGGCGTGCGCCACACGCTCGGCTCCAGGCGCAGGCCGCGGCGCGGATCGATGTAGTCGTCGGTCAGGTCGAGGCGCGCGCCCAGTATGCCGACGGTGAAGTCGTAGCGGGGCGCCGTCCGGGCCGAGGTGATGACGGCGCCGTCGCGCTCGCGCAGGGAGTCGAGACGCGCGGAGCCGCCGTAGCAGCCGACGTAGCCCTCCGCGCGCCGGTCGAGGAAGGTGGCCGTCAGGCGCGAGCCGAGGAAGTAGGAATCGCCGAAATCGGCCAAGGTGTAGTCGTTCTTGCCCGACGACATGCCGCGCTGGGTGTAGCTTTGGATCGTCGTGCGGCTCAGGCGCGCGCCGCCGACGTCGAGGATCAGGCGGCGGTCGAGCAGGTGGATGCCGTCGATGCCGAGCGCCTGGCCGTTCGCGTCTCCCATGAAGGCCGTGGCCGATATGTCCGTGTAGCTGCCTCTAACGTTCGTGAGGGCGCCGAGTATGCCGTAGCCGAGGCCGATGCCGGGCAGGTTGTAGACGTAGGGGACGAGGGCGTAGCCCGGATCGTTGAGGAACTGAGACCGGCGGCGGTCGGGCAGAAGACCGGCCGCGGCGCTCGCCGCCGCGGTCGCGAGAAGCAGCAGGGCCGGCAAGGCTTTTGTGCGCGGCACTCCTGACGAGGCGCAACGATCGGACCAGAGGGGCGGGGGAAAGGCCTTATCGTTGCGCCTCCGGTTCGAGTCAAGGAGGCACTCCGATGCTCAAGGAATTCAAGGAATTCGCGATGAGGGGCAACGTCCTGGACATGGCCGTCGGCGTGGTCATCGGCGGCGCGTTCGGCAAGATCGTCACCTCTTTTCTCAACGACGTCATGATGCCGCCGCTGGGCCTGGTGACCGGCGGCGCGGACTTCACCGAGCAGCGGGTGGTGCTCAAGACCGCCGCGGGCGCCGCGAAGGCCGTCGCGATCAATTACGGGGCCTTCATCACCGCGGTGGTGGACTTCGCGATCGTGGCGCTGGCGGTGTTCCTGCTCGTCAAGATGATCAACGCGATGAAGCGCGAGGCGCCCGCCGCCGCCGCGGAGCCCACCGAGAAGCAGTGCCCGGAGTGCCTGATGAACGTCCCGATCAAGGCCAAGCGCTGCGGCCATTGCGCCCAGCCCCTGGGCGTCACGAGAGATTCACGGTCCGGTCGACACGCCTCCATTCCCCTTTGAAATCAATTGAGCCATGATGGCTCCGGGCGGGAACCCCGCCCGGAGGGGGGATCATGGCCAAGAAAACGATTGCGGTGACGGGCGCGACCGGGCACGTCGGCAAGGTGGTCGCGATGAAGCTCAAGGAGGCCGGCTGCGACGTGCGCAAGCTCTCCCGCGCCTCGGCCGTGCCGGACGACGACCTCGTCGTCCTGACCGAGGCGTTCGAAGGGGCGGACGGCGCGTTCCTGATGATACCCCCCGATTTCGAGGCGCTCGACCTGCGCCGCCGCTGCGACGAGCTCGGCGCGAAGATGGCCACGGCGGTGAAGGCCGCCGGCGTGAAGCGCGTGGTTTTCCTCAGCAGCCTGGGCGCCCATCTCCCGGAAGGCACCGGCCCCGTACTCGGCCTGCACGACATGGAGGAGCGCCTCAACGCGCTCGGCATAGCCGAGCTGGTCCATCTGCGCCCGGCCTACTTCATGGAGAACCTCCTCGGGGGAGTGGGCATCATCGCGCGCAGCGGCGTCTACGCCACGGCGCTGAGCCCGGACATCGCGATCCCGATGATCTCGACTATGGACATCGGGACCAAGGCCGCCGAGATCCTCGCCGAGGAGCCGTTCCGCGAGCCGCGCGTGCGCGAGCTGCTCGGGCCGCGCGACTACACGATGACCGAGGTCGCCCGCACGCTCGGCGAGGCCATCGGCAAGAAGGGCCTGAAGTACGTCCAGCTCTCCTACGACGAGGCGCGCCAGCGCATGCTCGACGCGGGCATGACGGCGGGCTACGCCGACGCGATGAACGAGCTCAGCCGGCACATGAACGAGAGCCCGCTCCAGGCGACGGAGACGCGCTCGAAGGTGAACACGACGCCGACGACGCTCGAGCACTTCGCGAAGGTGGTCTTCCGCTCGGCCTACGAGGTCGCGGAGGGCGCCGTGCGTTGACGCGCGGGCGGGAGCTAGATCTGCTGCGGGGGGGTCGGCGGGGGCGTCGCGTCGCGGCCCTTGCAGGCGCTGATGTGGGTCAGGAGGCTCGTGACCTTCTCGCCGCAGCGCTTGCAGTAGCCGGGCTTGTTGACGCGGCCGAGAGAGCGGTCGCCCGACGCCTTGTTCTTGTGGCTGTAGCGGTTGACGAGATCCTTGATGTCCTTGGCGCGCTCCTTCTTGTCGCGCAGCAGCGGGCACTCCGGCTTGTGGTCGGAGAGCTTGACGACGTTGACCGCGTTGCAGCGAAAGCAGATCTTCACCGCCTACATTGTAGCCTATCCTCGCGCGGCTTCGCTCCGGGCTTGACGCGCCGCGCCGATCGGGGTATAACAGACGCATGATCGAAGAAACGGTCGCCAAGATCGAAGCCGCCCTGCGCGAGGCGCGCCTCGCCGACCCCAAGAACAAGGCCGAGCTCATCGCCTTGCTCGAGAAGCTCAAGGCCGAGGTCCAGCGCGAGAAGCGCTCCAAGGACCTTCTCGCCGCCGTCGACTCGAAGCTCAAGGACGCGGCCGTCGAGTTCGACGTGACGCATCCTCAATTGGCGGCGGTGATCGGCGAAGTCAGCATGCTGCTGTCGAAGATCGGCATTTAGCGCGCCGCAGGCCTTGACGGGAACGGGCGCCCCTGTTACACTCAGAATGTCGGACGGCGATGTTCGACGGCCCTGTCTGAAATACGGGACCCAACTCCATACGGACCCTGGTCTTCTGAACAAGCGGATCGGGGTCGCTCCTTTATAAGGCGCGGCTCCGAGGCCTCCGAGGCGGAAACGGCGAGGAGGGTCTATGTCCATCCAATCGAGCGGTGAGTACCAGGACCGAGGGCTCGAGCTTCTGTTGGCGGACAATCCGGAAGAGGCGCTCGCGGTCTTCGAGGAAGGCGCGCGCAAGTTCCCCGGCGACGCGGAGCTGAACCTGGGGCGGGCGTTGACGCTCAACCGCCTGGGCGAGCACGTTCGGGCGAGCGAAATACTCGAGGGCCTGCGCGGGACCTCCACGCAGATCGAGGACGTGCTGTCGGGCCTGGTCGAGGCGTATCTCGGACGCGGCATGATCGCCCAGGCCAAGGCGGCGGCCAAGGACGCGGCGGACGGTCCGGCCAAATTCGACGCCGAGACCTTGTGCCGGCTGGGCCGCCTGTTTTACATGAAGAAGCGCAGCCGCGACGCCCTGCCGTTCTACGAGCGGGCCGCGGAGCTCTCCCCCAAATGGGGCGAGGCGTGGTTCGGGCTGGGCGCGTGCCAGTGGGCGCAGGCGCACCCCGCGGGGGCGGAGGCGGCGCTGCAGCGCGCCGTCGAGCTCGACCCGCAGGACTGGCAGGCGAGGCAGTTCCTGGGCTGCGTGCTGCACGACTTGGGCCGCAAGAAGGACGCGCGCGAGATGCTGGAAGCGGTGCCGTTGAACGTCTCGTGGCAGAAGCCGGCGCTGGAAAGAATGGTCGCGATGGCCTGGTGGCCCCAGGACGCGGAGAAGCGCAAGCAGATGGAGTCGCTGTGGAAGAGCGTGATGGGCGGCGCCCCTGGGCGTGGGGCAATGGACGTGCTTGAGGAAGTCAGCCGGAAGATGGAGTTCAAGCCGTAGACCGTCGTCGCAGCACAGCCGAGCGGGGGCCGCCGGGACTATACCGGCGGCCCTTCTCGTTATTGCGGTGTCAGGCCTGCCGAACGGACAGTATTCACGGTCGGCGCTTTTGAATGCGGCCGCGGTTGAGGTGGGCGGGATACTTGAGCGCGTTCTTCTTCATCTTCGCGAGCGAGGCGTCGACGAGGTCGATGCCGAAGTGGTCGCCGATCTTCTTGAGGTAGATGTAGGTGTCGGCGAGCTCCTCGGCGAGGTGGGCGCGCTGGGCGGCCGTCAGGTTCCTGGCCTGCGCGGGCGTCAGCCACTGGAAGATCTCGACGATCTCGGCGGCCTCCTTGACCATCGCCATCGCGAGGTTCTTCGGGCCGTGGTACTTGCCCCATTTGCGCTCGCGGGCGAAGCGAATGATCGTCTCGTCGAGTTCGGCGCGCCGGTCTTTCATCCGACCATTATCGCATTCAACTCGCGCCGGCGCGAGCCCCAACTGCTTGCGGAAACAGTCAGCGCAGGGCGTTCAGGCCGTCTTGGATCACGGCCAGGCGCGCGGGGACGGGCATGGTCGCGGGCTTGGTCTGCAGCTTGATGCCGACGATCGGGCAGCCCGGCGCCTCGGCGAGCGCGGCCTTCGCGGCCGCGGGCGTCATGAGCGATTCGGGAACGCTCGTCGAGAACGGAGCGTGCCAGTCGCGCCACTCGCCGTACTCGGGATGGGAGGCGGTCACGCCCGAGAAGAACAGGGCGCCGAGCAGCTCGGCCTGGGCGGCGCGGCGCAGGTGCTCGATCGGGCCTTCGGCCGAGCGGGCCTCGACCGCGGAGCGGCCCCAGTTGATCGCGAGCGCGGTCGGCGTTTTCCCGCCGGAGAGCTTGATCGCCATGACGTCGTCCTCGATTCTCATGAAGCCCTTGTCGGGCGCCTGCCCGGGCACGGCGGCGTCGCAATGCTCGACGAGCAAGGTCGCGCCCTGCCAATCGCGCCCGCGCAGCTCGGTGAGCGAGTCCGCGAAGCGCTCGAGCGAGGACTTGGCGCCCGAGCCGCCGAGGCGCGGCGCGGAGTGCACCATGACGGCGCGCACGGCGCGGCGGCCGAGGGCGCGGTGGAGCTTCTCCACGGCGCGGCGAGCCGATTCGGCGAAATCGAGGGCGCGCTTGCGGCCGTCCGCGTCGGCGCTGGCCAGGCCGTAATGCCTGTCGTCGTTCATCAAATCGAAGAATCCCGGCAGAAGGGTCAGCACGAGGGACCAGTCCGGGCGAATCTGGCCGATGAGCCAGCCCTCGTCGCGGCGATGCAAAGTCCCGTAGAAGGGCTGCTCGAGGCCGGCGATGCCCATGCCGGCCAGGCCCGCGTACAGCGCCGTCTCGGATTCTTCATCGAGACCGGCCGAAGCGGCGTAGGCGCCGACGTGGATCTTCACACGGCTATCGTATAAGAATCCCGTCCCCGCGCCTAGGCCTTTTGCCGAGCGCGGGGGTAGGCCTTCCGGGCCGACCGGCGCGGCTTGAGTGGGCTAGACTTGGGCCATGGTGAACACGCTCCGCCGTTTCGCCGTCATCGCCGGGCTGCTGTCGCTGGCGTCGCCGTCGCCGGCCCAAATGCGGACCTCGCTGCCGGTGGCGCCCGTCGGGGGGATCTCCGCCCCGCTGACGCCGTTCACCCAGTTCGCCGCTCCCGCTTTGTCGTTCTCCCCGTCGTTGACCGCCCCGTCCCTCTCCCCGGCGCTCATGCCGTCCGCCGCGCCCGCCCTGGCCGCCGCCCTGCCGGTCTCCGTCGAGCAAGGCCGTTCGTTTTTCGACGGCGCGGCCGCCAAGCCGGACATGCGCCCGGCGTCCTTGACCCCCGCGCGCGCCCCGCGCGGCGAGACCGTCGCGCTCAACGACATCGCGCTTCCCGCGCGCATGTTCTCCGACCAGACGAGCATCGCCGGAGAGCTCATACGCGCGATCGACGCCTCTCGAGTCTCGATCGACATCGCGATCCACGGCCTCGCCCTGCGCGAGGTGGCGGCCGCCCTCGTGCGCGCGAAAAATCGCGGCGTGAAGGTGCGCGTCGTGATGAACCAGACCCATGTGTTCCCGGAGAAGCAGCGCGCCACGCGCTCCGCCGAGGTGCAGCTGCTGATGGACCAGGGCTTCGAGATGAAGATGCTGCGCGGCGGCGACATGTTCGGCATCATGCACAACAAGATCGCGATCTTCGACGAGCAGGTGCTGGAGACGGGGTCTTATAACTGGACCCACGCCGCCGACGTCTGGCATTGGGAAAACGCGATGTTCCACGCCGATCAGGCGCGCATCAAGGCCTACCAGGCGTACTGGGACTGGATGTGGTCCATCTCCTTGAATATCCCGAGCCAGGCGCCCGCGCTGCCGACGCCGATCCCCGAGGGCGAGCCGCATCCGGGCCTGCCGCCCGCGCCGCAGGACGACGCCCGCCCGGTCCAGTTCAACGGGGAGGCGTTCCCGGCCCAGGCCTTCTCGCCGGGCGGCGTGACCGCGCACCTCGTGCGCGCCATCGACGCCGCGAAGGCCTCGATCGACCTGGCCAATTTCTCGTTCACCTCCGAGGAGCTGCGCGACGCGCTGCTGCGCGCCAAGGAGCGCGGCGTGAAGGTCCGCATCGTCTTCGACGCCGACCAGTACAAGTTCCTCTCCGAGATGCGCTGGTTCGCGGACAACGGCTTCGACCTCCTGCTCTCCCGCGGCAAGGACGGGGACAAGGGCGTCATGCACAACAAGTTCGCGGTGTTCGACGGCGCCCTCGTGGAGGCCGGCTCGTTCAACTGGACCCGCAACGGCGAGAAGAACAACTACGAGAACGCGATCTTCCTCGACGCGCCCGACGACGTCGCGGGCTACGCCGCGTACTTCTCGCGCATCCGCGCCCAGGCCAAGGCGCCGGAGCCCGGCGACCACGCCGGTCCGCACGCCGCCCCCGCGGACTTCCACCTCCGCCATTAGGCTTGACGAAAGACGCTCCCGGAGCTATACTGTCTTTATAGTTCAACATTAAACCATATGGGATCGCGCTACAAAGGGACGGCGAAGGAGCTCCGGGCGCTGAACGCGTTCGTGGCGCTGCAGCGGGCGGCGGAGTCCGTGGAGGGGAGCACGCAGGCGGAGATCGTCCGGGCGAAGCTCACGCAAAGCCAGTTCGGGGCGCTCGAGGCCCTGCTGCATCTGGGCCCGCTGTGCGCGGCGCAGCTCGCGAGGAAGATACTGCGCACCAAGGGCAACCTGACGCTCGTGATCGAAAATCTGGAGAAGGGCGGGCTCGTCTCCCGCGCGCGCCGCGACGACGACCGGCGCGTCCTGACGGTGGAGCTGACGGCGAAGGGCCGGCGGCTCGTGGGGGGGATGTTTCCCGCTCACGCGGCCGGGATCGCGCGCGCGTTCGGTGTTTTAACGGCGGAAGAGCAGGAGGAGCTGCGGCGTCTTTGCCGCAAGCTCGGCAAGGCGCAAAAGTAAGGAGGCGGCCATGGACAAGACAGAGGGATACATCGAGATCAGGAAGGCGGGCGACCGCTTCCACACCAAGATCGCCTGGCTCGACGGCAACCACAGCTTCAGCTTCGGCTCGCACTACGATCCGGCGAACACGCATCACGGTCTGCTCCTCGTCAACAACGAGGACTACATCGACCCGATGAAAGGGTTCACGACGCCCCCGCACCAGG
>JAQTNG010000073.1 GCA_028714015.1 Elusimicrobiota bacterium
ACGACGCGCGTCTCGCCGCGACGCGCAAACTGCTGCTCGTCACCGGCCCGAACATGGGCGGCAAATCGACCTACATGCGCCAGACGGCGCTGATCGCGCTGCTCGCCCATTGTAGGCGCTGTCCCTGCCCTCCGAGGAGTCCGCGTCGCTGGCGCTGCGCACCCAGCAGATCCTGGCCCACGAGACGGGCGTGACCGACACCGTCGATCCCGTGGCCGGCTCCTGGGCGATCGAGTCGCTGACCAACGAGATCGACGCGCGCGTGAGCGCGAAGCTCGCCGAGATCAAGGCCTCGGGCGGCATGCTCAAGCTCATCGAAGGCGAGATCCCCCAGCGCGAAATCCAGGAAGCTTCCTACCGATGGCAGACCGACATCGAGGAAGGCCGCCGCAAGATCGTCGGCGTCAATACGCTGCAGAACGTCGAGAAGGACTCCTCCGCCGCCAAGCGCCTGAAGGTCTCCCCGAAGCTCGAGGCCGAGCAGGTCAAGCGCCTCAAGGCGTTCCGCAAGAACCGGGACGCGAAGGCCGCGGCGGCGGCCCTCGCCCGCCTCGAAAAGGCCGCCCGGGCCCCGAAAGAGAATCTGTTCCCGCACATCCTTCACGCCGTCGAGTCCCGCGCGACCCTCGGCGAGATCTTCGCGACACTGCGGTCCGTCTTCGGAGAATATCATGGCGGTTAAAGGCCTTCAGCGGCGCAAGACGGTTTCGGAGGTCCTCGCCGAGCGCAAGCTTCTCGACGCGGAGCAGCTCGCGAAGGTCGCGGCCGAGGCGGCCAAGTCCGGGAAGAGCTTCCAGCAGGCCGCCATCGACGCCGGGCTGATCGGCAAGGCGCAGCTCCTCAAGGCGCTGTCCGAGGACTGGCAGGTCAAGGCCGTGGACCTTCTGCAGATGGACGTGGACGCCGAGACGGCCAAGATCATCCCCGAGGCCGTGGCTCGCCGCCATGTGGCCATCCCGTTCGCCAAGGAAGAGAGCGTGCTGTTCGTCGCCATGGCCGACCCGCGCGACTTCTTCGCCTCCGAGGACATCCAGCTGCGCACCGGCCTCGAGATCCAGCCCTACCTCGCCCTGCCGACCGACATCCTCGCGGCCCTCGACGGGTCCTACGGCCGCGGCGAGGGCGAGGCGCTCAACCGCCTGATGACGGACGTCGCCAAGAACGAGGCGCAGACGGTCCCCGACGGCGAGGGCATCGAGGTCCAGAAGGAGGCGCCGAAATCCGACATCAGCGAGGTCGACGCCTCGGCGCCCGAGGTCGAGAAGTTCGTCAACGCGATCATCCTGACCTGCATGTCGATGAAGGCCTCGGACATCCACATCGAGCCCTTCGAGGACCCGACCGGCAAGAGCTCGAAGATCAACCTGCGCTACCGCGTCGACGGCATGCTGCTGCCCGGGACCTTCTCCGTGCCGTGGAGCTACCGCAACGCGATCGTCGCGAAGATCAAGATCATGACGAACTCGATGAACATCACCGAGCGCCGCATCCCGCAGTCGGGTCGCATCCAGATCCTCGCGCAGGGCAAACCGATCGAGTTCCGCGTCGAGATGGTGCCGACCGTGTTCGGCGAGTCGTGCGTCATGCGCATCCTCGACCGCGCCAGCGTCCAGGTCGACATCATGAAGATGGGCTTCCTCGAGGACACGCTCGGCAAGCTCCTGGGCCTGCTCAAGGGCATCGGCGGCAAGAAGAACTTCGGCCTCATCGTCGTCTGCGGACCGACCGGCTCGGGTAAATCGACGACTTTGTACGCCTGCCTCAACCACATCAACCGGCCCGATATTAAAATCCTGACCGCGGAAAACCCGGTCGAGTACAACCTCGACGGCCTCATCCAGGTTCCCGTCAACCCGGATATCAAGCTCGGCGGCGACAAGAAGTTCGACTTCGCCGCGGCCCTGCGCTCGTTCCTGCGCCTCGACCCCGACGTCATCATGGTCGGCGAGATTCGCGACGAGGAGACCGCCCACATCGCGATGGAAGCCGCGATGACCGGCCACCTGGTCTTCTCGACCATCCACACCAACGACGCCGCCTCGACGATCTCGCGCCTGACCGACATGGGCCTGCCGGCCTTCATGGTGGCCACGACGATCAAGGCCGTCCTGGCCCAGCGCCTCGCGCGCCGCCTCTGCGTGTGCAAGGTGCCGCACGACCCGACGCCCGACGAGATCAAGATCTTCGAGGAGAATAAAGTCGAGCTGCCCAAAGGCCAGAAGCTCATGGGCCCGCCGAAAGGCGGCTGCGAGGTCTGCAAGACCCTCGGCTACAAGGGCCGCGTCGGCATGCACGAGATCCTCATCATGAGCGACTCGCTGCGCACGTACTGCCTCAAGGACGTCGCCGCCGACAACGTCCGCAGGGAAGCGATGAAGGAAGGCATGCGTCTGATCGTCCAGGACGGCCTCGAGAAGGTGAAGCTGGGGCTGACGAGCTGCCGCGAAGTCATCGGAGGCACGGAGTAAGCCCATGGCGAAAACCAACGCGAACCCGGCCGGCCCCGAAATGAATGTTGACTTGGCCCTCGAGCTTTTTTCAATAGCCGGGTCGCTGAACTCGACGACCGACCTCGACTTCCTGCTTCAGAAGATCGGCGCGGCGGCCGAGCAGCTCCTCGATTCGGAGGCGAGCGCCATCATGCTCGTCACCGACGACAAGAAGCACCTGTTCTTCCGCGTCGCCTCGGGCGAGAAGGCCAAGGCGCTGCGCACGATGACCTTGCCGATCGGCCAGGGCATCGCCGGCTGGGTCGCGCAGGAGCGCCAGCCCCAGGTCGTCAACGACACGAGGAGCGACCCGCGCTTCGCCGGCAAGTTCGACAAGGCGTCGGGATTCACGACGCGCTCGCTGCTGTGCGTGCCGATGATGTACCGCGGCGAGCTCGTCGGCGTCGTCGAGGTGCTCAACAAGCGCGAGGGCGGCTACGGCGAGGGCCACATCGGCCTGCTCTCGAGCCTCGCGAACCTCGCCTCGGTGGCGATCGTCAACGCGAAGATCATGGCCGAGCAGAAGAACTTCTTCTCGCACGTGCTCGAGCTTCTGACCGCGGCGATCGAGACTTCTCGGCCCGGACTCGAGGACTACCCGATGCGCGCGGCGAAGCTCGCCTGCGCGATCGGCCGCGCCCTGGAGGTCGACGAGTACGAGTACCGCATGCTCTACTACGCGGGCGTCCTGCACAAGATCGGCTACGTCGCCTTCAAGAGCCCGCGCCTGCTCGCCGACCTGGGCGTCACGAGCGCCTCGGACGAAATGCTTCCCGCGTTCTCGGGCCGCATGCTCGAGGGGATCAAGATGCTCGACGGCGCGATCCCGATGATCCGCCACCACAAGGAGCGCTTCGACGGCAGCGGCTACCCGGGCAAGCTCGTCGGCGAGGCCATCCCGCTCGGCGCCCGGATCCTCGGCCTCGTCGTGAAGATGGAGGAGCTGCGCTCGGCCGGCCTGCGGGACGCGGCTCTCGGCGCCCAGGCCGTGAAGGAAGCGCGCGACGGCGCGGGCAGCCGGTACGACCCGAAGGTCGTCGAGGCGTTCGCCGCCGTGCTCGAGTCGCAGGGAGGATCCTGGTAATGGACAAGCCGCTACGCGTTTTAATCGCCAAGCCCGGTCTCGACGGCCACGACCGGGGCGCCAAGGTCATCGTCCGCGCGCTGCGCGACGCGGGCTTCGAGGTCATCTACACCGGCATCCGCCAGACGCCCGAGATGATCGCGACCGCCGCGATGCAGGAGGACGTGGACGCGGTCGGGCTGTCGCTGCTCTCCGGCGCCCATCTGACCTTGTTCCCGGCCATCTGCAAGGAGCTCAAGAAGAAGGGCCTCAAGGACGTCCTCGTGTTCGGCGGCGGCATCATCCCCGACGAAGACATACCCGTGCTCAAGAAGGCGGGCGTGGACGGCGTCTTCGGCCCCGGCACGCCCCTGCAGACCATCGTCGACTACCTCAAGGGGAAGCTGGCCGTTGCCGAGTAAAATCGCGCCGTTGGAGCTCGTCAAGCGCGTGCGCCGCGGCGAACACGCCGCGGCCTCCCGTGCATTGACTATCGTCGTCAACGATAATCCGGACTCCGAGATTCTCGCCAAGGAATTCTTCAAGTCCTCCGGCTCCGCTCAGAAGGTCGGCGTCTCCGGGCCCCCCGGGGCCGGGAAATCGACGTTGACCGGCCGCCTGATCTCGTTCTACCGCTCCAAGAAGCTCAAGGTCGGCGTGCTCATGGTCGATCCCTCGTCCTCCATCTCCGGCGGCGCGTTTCTCGGCGACCGCCTGCGCGTCATGGAGCACGCGACCGACCCGGGCGTGTTCATCCGCTCGCTCGCCTCGCGCGGCATGATCGGCGGCCTGACCTACGCGATCTTCGGCGCGATCCACGTGCTCGAGACTCTCGGCTGCGACAAGATCCTCGTGGAGACCGTCGGCACCGGCCAGGACGAGGTCGAGATCGCCTCGGTCGCCGACACCATCCTCTACGTCACCACGCCCGCCATGGGCGACGAGATCCAGGCCATGAAGGCCGGCGCCATGGAGATCGGCGACATCTTCGTCGTGAACAAGGCCGACCTCGCCGGCAAGGACAAGGCCGTCGCCGACCTTAAGGCCGCGCTCGGTCTTGGGCACTCGGCCGGTCAGGCGATGAAGCTCTGGGAGCCGCCCGTGCTCGCGACCTCGGCCAAGACCGGAGAGGGAATTCCCGATCTCGCCTCCGCGCTCGACGGGCACTGGACGCACCTGCGCAAGTCGGGCGAGGGGCGCGCGCGCCTCAAGCGCCAGCACGCCACCGAGCTCCAGTTCTGGATCCAGCGCCGCGTCATCAAGAGCGCGCTCGACCGCGTGACCGACAAGATCCTGGAAGACATGGTCTCGCGCAAGACCGATCCGGCCACCATCGGACGCAAGCTCCTGAAAGCCTAGATGAAACTTCACCACATCGGCGTCGCCGTCGCGAACCTCGACGAGGGGATCAAGCATTACGAATCCCTCGGCCTGGCGCTCGCGCACCGCGAGGAAGTGCCGTCCCAGAAGGTGAAGGTCGCCTTCATGGGGACGGGGCCCTGGATCGAGCTGATGGAGGGGACTCACCCCGATTCGCCGGTGTCTCGATTCGTAGCCAAACGCGGCCCGGGGCAGCATCACCTCGCCTTCGCGGTGCCCAGCATCGCCGAAGAGTTGAAGAAGCAGGCCGCGGCGGGCGCCGAACTCATCGACAAGGCCGCCCGGTCCGGCGCTTGGGGCCACACAGTCGCTTTTCTTCATCCGAAATCGCAGGGCGGCGTGCTGATCGAACTCGTGGAGGAAGGCCATTGATCTCTTCCCATTCATTTTTTACTTTCGGCGAAAGTGCGGCTTGTGAATACCGTGGATAACTCCAACAAAGAAAAGAAGGAACGCCCTCTCGTTTCCCCGAAAACTCAGCTGCTGTTCGACAAGAAGGCCAAGGTCGAGGCGGGCGGCGGCCCCGAGCGCCACGCCGCGCAGAAGGCCCAGGGCAAGCTCGGCGCGCGCGAGCGCATCGAGCTGCTCGTCGACGACGACAGCTTCGAGGAGATCGACGCGCTCGTGGAAACCCGCGCGACCGACTTCGGCCTCGACCAGAAGTACATGGCCGCCGACGGCGTGATCACCGGGTTCGCCCGCATCAACGGCCGGCCGGTGTGCCTCTACGCGCAGGACTTCACCGTGGTCGGCGGCTCTTTGGGCCTCGCCCACGCGATGAAGATCTGCAAGGCGATGGACCTGGCGATCACGGCCGGCGTGCCGGTCATCGGCCTGTGCGACTCCGGCGGCGCGCGCATCCAGGAAGGCGTCGAGTCCCTGGGCGGCTACGCCGAGATTTTCTACCGCAACGTGGACGCCTCCGGCTACGTGCCGCAGATCTCCGCCATCCTCGGCCCCTGCGCCGGCGGCGCCGTGTACTCGCCCGCGCTGACCGACTTCATCTTCATGGTCGAGGGCACCAGCCACATGTTCATCACCGGCCCCGACGTGGTCAAGGCCGCGACCGGCGAGACCTGCGACTTCGAGACCCTGGGCGGCGCCGACACGCACTCGCGCCTCTCGGGCGTGTGCCACTTCACGGCGGGCTCGGAGCACGACTGCTTCCGGCAGATTCGGGAATTGCTCGATTTCCTGCCCCAGAACTGCCGCGAGAAGCCGAAGGCGGTCATGCCCTCCGACGACCCCAAGCGCGAGAGCGACATCTTGGAGCGCGTCGGCGAGCTCGAGCCCAAGAAGGCCTACAAGATCCACGACGTCATCTGGGAGATCGCCGACGGTCACCAGTTCTTCGAGGTGCAGAAAGGCTTCGCGCGGAATCTGGTCGTGGGGTTCATACGCCTGGACGGCGAATCGATCGGCGTCATCGCGAACAATCCCCAGGTCCTTTCCGGCGCCCTCGACATCGACGCCTCCGAGAAGGGCGCCCGCTTCATCAACTTCTGCGACTCCTTTAATATTCCGTTGTTGACCTTGGTGGACGTCCCCGGTTATTGGCCGGGGCTCGAGCAAGAGCACGGCGGCATCATCCGCCGCGGCGCGAAGCTCCTCTATGCCTATTGCCGCACGACGGTCCCCAAGGTCACCGTCGTATTGAGGAAGGCCTACGGCGGCGCCTACGACGTGATGAGCTCCAAGCACATCCGCGGCGACATGAACTTCGCCTGGCCGTGCGCCGAGATCGCCGTCATGGGCCCCCAGGGCGCGGTCAGCATCCTTTATAAGGCCGAGCTCAAGGCCGCCAAGGACCCCGAGAAGCGAAGGGCCGAATTGGTGCAGGAGTACGTCGACAAGTTCGCCTCGCCGTTCCAGGCCGCCAAGCGCGGCTACATCGACGAGGTCATCGAGGCGCGCAAGACCCGGCCGAAGGTCATCCGGGCGTTCAAGTTCTTGAAGGGGAAGAAGGTCGCTCGCCTTCCCAAGAAGCACGGCAACATCCCTTGGTAATGGTGTCAGGCCTAACAATTCGACGAATTCTTCCGGCGAGACCCGATTAAATTCGTCGAATTGTTAGGCCTGACACCACACCTTATAGGAGGACTCATATGGCTCGAACGAAAGTGACGGTGATCGGCGCTGGAAACGTCGGAGCGACGCTCGTGCAGCGCCTCGCCGAGATGGAAGTGGCGAACGAGGTCGTGGTCGTCGACATTCCCGTGACCGAAGGCATGCCCGCGGGCAAGGCCCTCGATCTGATGGAGTCCGGGCCCGTCGTCGGCTACGACACGAAGGTGACCGGCACGACGTCTTACGAGCCCACCGCCGGCTCCGACATCGTGGTCATCACGGCCGGCATCCCGCGCAAGCCGGGCATGAGCCGCGACGACCTTCTCAACACCAACGCCAAGATCGTCGCGTCGGTGACCGAGAACGTGGTCAAGTTCTCCCCGAACTGCATCCTGATCATCGTCTCGAACCCGCTCGACGCGATGTGCCAGGTCGCGCTGAAGGTCTCCAAGTTCCCGAAGCACCGCGTCATCGGCATGGCCGGCGTCCTCGACAGCGCGCGCATGCGCTGGTTCATCGCCGAGGCGCTCGACGTCTCGATGGAGAGCGTGCACGCGATGGTGCTCGGCGGCCACGGCGACACGATGGTGCCGATGCCCCGGTTCTCGACGGTCAGCGGCATTTCCATCACGGAGCTGCTGCCCAAGGAAAAGATCGAGGCGATCAACCAGCGCACCCGCGACGGCGGCGCCGAGATCGTCAAGCTGCTGAAGACCGGCTCGGCCTATTACGCCCCTTCGGCGTCGGCCGCCGAAATGGTCGAGTCGATCCTCAAGGACAAGCGCAAGATTCTTCCCTGCGCGGCCCTGCTCGAGGGCGAGTACGGCGTGGAGGGCGTGTTCGTCGGCGTGCCCTGCAAGCTCGGCGCCCGCGGCATCGAGAGCATCATCCAGCTGAACCTGACGGTCGAGGAGCGCGCGGCGCTGCTCAAGTCGGCCGGCGCGGTGAAGGAGCTCGTCGGAGCATTAAAATAAATTGTTGTTAGCCGTTGATGTCGGCAACACGAACTTAACGGTAGGAGTATTCGCCGGGGATCGCCTTCAGCGCCAATGGCGCCTGGAGACCGATCCCCGGCATTCTTCAGATTGGTATGCAAGGGCGTTGAAATGCCCTTTCCGTAAGATGGACGGTCTGCCGACGTCGGCCGCCGTTGCCTCCGTTGTTCCTCGGATGGACGCCGTGCTTTCCGGGGCGATCTTGAAATCGTTCGGTTTCCGTCCGACCTTCATCACGCCGTCCTCGCCTCTCGGCCTGAAGCTCAAGGTGAACACGCCGACGCAAGTCGGCGCAGACCGGATCCTCAACGCTTTAGCTCTGCGTGATCTGTTCGACGGCCCGTCCATCGCGATCGACTTCGGCACCGCCACCACCTTCGACTGCGTGGACGCGAAGGGCGCCTACATCGGAGGCGCGATCCTGCTCGGCCCCAACTCCGCCGCCCGCGCCCTGCACGAGTTCACCGCCAAATTGCCGTTGATCAAGGTGCGCAAGCCGCGCGCCGCCATCGGCAAGGACACCGTGCAGTGCCTCGAGTCCGGGCTGTACTTCGGCTATCTGGGCATGATCCGCGAGGTCCTCGCGCGCACGAAGGCGGAGATGGGGGGCAAGGTCCAGGTCGCGGCGACCGGCGGCCTGGCGCCGCTGTTCCTGAAGGACCTTCCCGGCGTCCGGCACGAGCCGGACCTGACCCTCAACGGCCTGCGCCTCGCGAGCGGTCTTATTTCAGCGGGGCGTGCGGCATGAGTCCGGCGACCGCCGAGATCATGCCGACGGCCACGCCCGCGATTCCGAGAAGCTGAATCCTTCGTTCCTGGGGAGCGCTGCGCAGCGCGCGCACGTGCTGCTCGACGATCAGGAAGAGGGGGAGGCCCACCATCGCCATGCGGATGTTCTCGCCGGTCTTCTTCGTGATGAGGACGATCGCCAGCACGCCGAGGAAGTTGAGGACGGCCGCGAGCAGGAATATCCCGGCGGAGGCGGACGCCTCGCCCTTGGCGACGCGGTCCTTCAGCGCGAGCTCGGCCTTCTTGTGGACGGCGTGGGCCGCGAAGAAGATCGCGACGGAGACGACGTAGAGTATCAGGAGCTGGACGCTGATGGTCCACAGGGCCGGCTGCTTCAGCTTCGAGATCAAATCGTTCATTGGGATGCTCCTCGGGGCTCAGACGTCTTCTAGGTCCTTTAGCCCCCGAAAGGAGGGGGCCCAAAGCCGCTTGCGTCGCGGGGAACAATGAGATAACATATTCGTAAGTTGTCGTCTATGCCGCAGATGAGACAATGTCTATTCTTAAGTCGTCGGAGGAATTGATGTCCCGAGTCAGAAACGCCGTCATCATCATCATTCTCTGCATCATCGGCGCCTACTCCTTCAAGAAAGGCCCCCAGCTCGGCTTGAACATGCCCGCTCCTGAAGACATCAAGGACGCGGTCGCCGGCAACCCCGTCCGCCGCCACGGCCCCCAGCTGACCTTGGCCAGCGGCAATGGCGAGGACCTGCGCGACGCCGTCGCGGGCCACGCGGTCGGCACGCCCAATCGCGGCACCAACACCCTCGGGGACGTGGACGGCCCGCCCCGCGGCAGCGGCAACGGCGGCTTCGGCCCCCTGTCGAACAACAATAACAACAACAACCCGCCGGTGAACCCGCCGCCGAGCCTGTCGCCCTCCGGGCCGACGCCTCCGCCCGAGCAGATTCCCGACTAGTCGGGCAGCATGACCCCGACGCCGGAGCTCAGTTCCGCCTTGAGCGGAGCTGGGCTCCTCGTCTAAGCGAATCCCAAACGACGCAAAAAGGATCGAAGCAATATGCGAATGACTCGTGCCGCCGCGGTTCTCGCCGTGCTCCTCTCGTCTTCCGCCCACGCCGTCAATCTGGACTGGCTCACCCAATATAAACAGCCCAACATCCATTACGGGCAGCTGGCGCTTCATCCTTACTATCAGTTCTCCGAGGTCTACGACTCCAACATCTACCTCGTGCCCCGCGACCGGCCCAACAACGTCATCGTCGGCGGCGGCGTGCGCGGCTCCTGGATCACCAAGAACGAGCTCGCTTTGGAGACCGTTCTGCCGTGGCGCAAGCTCCACACGCTCGCGGCCGGCTACGATTTCGAGTCCAACAATTACACCACCGACGCCCGCGCCAACGATACGATCAACCAGAACGCGCACCTGGACTACGCGTACGCGGGAGCTTACGGCCTGACCTTCAAGGCCGGGGACCGCTACCTGAACACGACCGACCAGGCCTTCTCCCAGCTCGTCGATCGCAACCGGCGCTGGGCGAACGAGCTTTACACGAGCCTCGATTACAATCCCGAAAACGGCTACATGGCCGGCGGCGTGGACGCCAACCACACGGTCAACAAGTATCTCGGCCCCGCGATCGGGCGCGGGCTCAACCGCTATTCGCAGAGCGCGGGCTTCAACGTCGGCTACAAGGTCCAGCCCAAGACCAAGCTCTACGTCTCGTACCATCGCAGCCTCACGCACTACACCGTCCACCGCGAGCTCCCGGACCAGGACAAGGACAGCAAGTCCCACGACCTCGGGTTCGGCTTGAGCGGCGTCATCGCCCCCAAGGTCACCGGGCAGGTCGAGGGCGGCCTGACCTACCGCGAGTACGACGAAGCTCCGGTCGGCGCCGCGACCCGCGTGACGCGCAACTTCACCGTCGCGACGAACGTCGTCTACAAGCCGACGGACCGGACCGACGTCATCCTCGCGCTGTCCCGCGGCCTGCAGGAGTCGATCTCGGACGTCAACCGCTTCTACATCAGCAACAGCGCGACGCTCGACGTCAAGCACAAGCTCCCGCGCAAGTTCTCGGTCGGCGTCAACCTCGCCTTCGGCCTCGACAAGTATCCCGACACGCAGTTCATCGGCAATACGGGCGCGCAGGGCAACCGCCGCGACGACATCTACCAGGGCGGCGCCTGGGTGACCTACGACATACAGGCCTGGCTCACGACCGGCCTGAGCTACGTCTTCCGCGAGCGCGACTCGACCTTCTCGGGCGAGTTCAACTACCAGGACCAGCAGACCGCCTGGAACCTGGCGCTGAAGTTCTAGACCCTGTATAATAAGCGCGGATGAACCGACCCCCGCTTCTTGCCCTCGTGCTCTGCTGTCTGACGGCGGCGTGCGGCGGTTTTCGCGTCACCGAGGGGGCGACCGAGGCGGTCCCCGCCTCATCCGCCCAGCCCGCGCCTGCGTCTGAGGCCAGGCCGGCCGACCCCGCCGCCCGGCAGGCGGCCGCCGATCAGGAAGCGGCCGCCATCGCGGCGGCCCTCAAGCAGGTCGTGGCCTCCAAGGCGGATTACCGAATCTCCGCGGCGGACCTGATCAGCGTCACGGTCTACCAGGACCTCGACATGAACCGCAAGGTCCGGGTCAACGCCAACGGCGCGATCTCGATGCCGCTCATCGGGACGGTGAAGGTCGGCGGCATGACCTTGATCGAGGCGCAAGCGACGATGGAGGCCAAGCTGGCTCAGTACCTGGTCAGCCCCCAGGTCTCGCTGTTCATCGAGGAATACGGCAACAAGACCGTCTTCGTGATGGGCGAGGTCCAGAAGCCCGGCTCGTACCCGATCCCGACCGAGTCGCGCATGACCGTCCTCGAGGCGATCAGCACGGCCGGCGGATTTACGCCGATCGCCGGCCAGGACCGCACGCGCGTCCTGCGCAACGTCAACGGCGTCAGCGTCACCTATACGATCGAGGTCAAGGCCATCACTCAGCAGGGCCAGAAGGAAAAGGACCTGGTCCTCGAGCCGAACGACGTGATCTACGTCCCCCAGAGCTTCTTCTAGCATGCCCGACAACGAGCAGGAAATCGAGCTCAACCTCGCCCAGTACGTCGAGATCGTCCTGCGGCGGCGTTGGATCGTGACCGTGATCGCCGCTCTGGTTTTCATCGGCGCGGCCTCCTACGCCTTCCTGTCCAAGCCCATCTTCCGCTCCTCGACCCTCCTGAACATCGAGCGCGTCAATAAGTCCGCGGCCGTCCAGTCGACCGGGATGGAGGAGCAGGACGCCGAGTACTTCGAGACCCAGTTCAAGCTCATCACCAGCGACTCCCAGCTCCAGCGCGTCTATAACGATCTGAAGCTCGCGAACACTCCGGATTTCGGGCCGGGCCTGGCGTTCCTGCGCGACGCGGTGACCGTCGTTCCGATGCCGCACACGCGGCTGTGCAACGTCAACGCCGAGAGCACCGATCCCGCGCTGGCGATGAAGATCTCGAGCACGCTCTCGCAGTATTTCGTCGAGCAGAACCTCAACAACCAGACCTTCATGTCGAAGGACGTTCTGGACGCGCTGCAGAGCCGCGCGAGCGGCTCGGACACCCAGAGGATCAACGAGTCCCTGCCCTCGGTCGTCAACAACCGGCTCATTCAGGACATCAAGACCCAGATTTTCACGGCCGAGGCGCAGCTGGCCGACCTGCGCATGAAGTACACCGACAGCCACCCGCAGATCCTGTCGCTGAAGTCGCGCCTGAACTCGATGCGCAAGGTGCTCAACAACGAGGTGGACAACATCGTCTCGAGCCTGAAGACCGAGCTCTCGGGCCAGCTGCAGGCGAACAACGTCCGCATCATCGATCTGCCCAAGCTCCCGGAAAAGCCCGTCCGCCCGCGCAAGGCGCTGGCGCTGATCTTCGGCCTGATCGGAGGGATTTCGCTCGGCGTGTTCGCCGCGCTCCTCATCGAGATGCTCGACCAGTCGGTGCGCACTCAGGACGACGTGGAGCGCAAGCTCGGCATCCCGTTTCTGGGCCTGATCCCGTTCTCCCGGCACAAGAAGGACGCGAAGATCTACGCCCCTCTCCTGTCGGCCGAAGTGTCCCTGACGAGCGAGGCCTTCCGGAACCTGCGGACCATGGTCGGCTACGCCGAGGCGCCGGTGGGGGAGCCGTTCATTCTGATGACGAGCTCGGTTCAGGAGGAGGGCAAGAGCGTCATTTC
>JAQTNG010000074.1 GCA_028714015.1 Elusimicrobiota bacterium
CCGTCACGCTCCACCTCGCCCAGGTCGTGCAGCTCCTGCGGCGCGTGCGCGAGTACGGGCCCCGCCTGGGCGCCGTGCGCGCGGGTCTCGACGCCCATCTGGCCGCCGCCCAAACGACGTCCGAGGACGTGATCCGCCGCGAGCACCAGCGGGAGGCCGTCGCCCAGGTCTCCATCGCCAACGTCATCACCAGCCTGCGCCTCGTCTCCGGCCTGGATTGGAGCGAGTACGTCGAGTCCGTGAGCCTCGTCGAGCGGATTCTGCGGCGCGATCCCGCCGGCGTCCACGCGCGCATGGATTTCTTGAGCCGGGACCGCTACCGGCAGGCGATCGAGGAGCTGGCGGAGCCCGTCGCGGAGGCCCAGGTGCACGCGGCGCTGCGCGCCGTCGAAAGCGCGCGCATGGCGGCCGAGTCCGGCGGGCCGGCCGCGCGCGCCGCGCACGTGGGCTACCACCTGATCGGCAAGGGGCGGCGCGCCTTCGAAGACGACGTGGCCTGGCACCCCGGACCGCTGCAGAGCTTCCGGCGCGCGGCGTTCGCCCACGCCAGCTTCGCCTATCTGGGCGCGATCGCGCTGACGACCGGCGGCCTGCTCGCGGGAGCGCTCGCCGTCGCCGGCCGCGAAGGCGCCCCGCTTCCCCTGAGGCTCGTCTTCGCGGCGCTGCTGCTGCTGCCGGCCAGCGAGGCGGCCATCAGCTTCATCCAGCGCCTCGCCGCGCGGTTCGCGCCGCCGCGGCGCCTGCCTCGCCTCGACCTCCTGGCGGGAATACCCGACGACGCCCGGACCCTCGTCGTGGTGCCCGCTTTGCTGACGAGCGCGGAAGGCGCCAAGGAGCTCGTCGAGCATATCGAGGTCCTGGCGCTCGCCAATCTCGATCCCCGGATCCATTTCGCGATCCTCGGCGACTTCGCGGACGCGAAAGCCCGCGAGACGCCGTATGATGCGGCCATCCTGGACGCCGCCCGCGGCGGCATCGCGGAGCTCAACGCGCGGCTCAGCGAAGGGCGCGGCGACCGCTTCTTTCTGCTCCATCGCGAGCGCCGCTGGAACCCCGAAGAGGGTTCCTGGATGGGCTGGGAGCGCAAGCGCGGAAAAATCGAGGAGCTCAATCGCCTCCTGCGCGGGGCGAAGGACACGAGCTTCGCCGTCCTGGCGGGGGACCTGACGGTGCTCCCGCGCGTGCGCTACTGCATCACTCTCGACTCCGACACGCGCCTGCCGCGCGACGCGGCTAAAAAGCTCATCGGCATCATCGCGCACCCGCTGAACCGGCCCTCTTATGACGCGGCGCTCGGCCGCGTCACCGAGGGCTACGCCATCCTGCAGCCGCGCGTCAGCGTGACCGCCTCCAGCGCCGCCGGCTCGCGCTTCGCGCGCCTCTACGCCGGCCACACCGGCGTCGATCCCTACACCACGGCCGTCTCGGACACCTATCAGGATCTGTTCGGCGAAGGGATCTTCACCGGCAAGGGGCTCTACGACGTCGACGCCTTCATGGCGGCGATGAACGGACGCGTGCCCGACAACGCGCTCCTGTCCCACGACCTCTTCGAAGGGATTCACGCGCGCGCGGGGCTGGTGACCGACGTGGAGGTCGTCGACGATTATCCGTCGAGCTATCTGGCCTACGCGCGCCGGGCCCGCCGCTGGACGCGCGGCGACTGGCAGCTCCTGCCGTGGCTCCTCCCCTTCGTCCCGACGCGCGCCGGCCTTCGGCGCAACCGGCTGCCGGTGATCTCCCAGTGGAAGATCTTCGACAACCTTCGGCGCAGCCTCGTGGCACCCGCGACCGTCGCCCTGCTCCTGTTCGCTTGGATTTTTCTGCCCGGCCATTCCGCGCTCTGGACCGCGGCCATCGTCGCGGCCATCGCGTTCCCGTTGTACCCGCTTATAATCGAGACGCTCGGCGGCCCGAAGCCGCAGCAGTCATGGCGGATCTTCCTGCGCGTGTTCTGGGAGGATGCGGCGTCCGTGCTGGCGCGGATCGCGCTGCAGCTCGCTTTCATGGCCGACCAGGCGTATCAGGCGGCCGGCGCCGTCCTGATCACGCTCGCGCGGCTCCTGATCACGCGCCGGCGCCTGCTCGAGTGGGAGACCGCCGCCGCGAGCGGGGCGCGCTGCGCGAGCCCCTCGGGCGGACCTTCCGGCCGCTTGTGCCTCGCCGAGATGGCGGCGAGCCCGGCGCTCGCGCTGGCCGGCGCGGCCTTGGTCGCGATCCTCCGGCCGGACGCCCTGCCGGCGGCCTCGCCGCTCCTCGCCGCATGGGCCGCCGCGCCGATGATCGCGTGCGTGCTGAGCCGGCCGATCCCCCGGGAAAGCGTCGAGCTCGGCTCGGCGGACCGCGAGTTCCTGCGCGCCGTGGCCCTCAAGACCTGGGGCTATTTCGCGGCCTTCATGGGGCCGGAAGACCACGGCCTGCCGCCGGACAATTATCAAATCTCGCCGGAGCCGAGGGTCGCGCGCCGGACCTCTCCCACCAATATCGGCTTCGGCCTGCTGTCCGCCCTCGCGGCTCACGACCTCGGCTTCATCAAGACCCCGGAATTGACGGAGAAGATCGACGCGGCGCTGACGACGATGGAAGGCCTCGAACGCCTCGAAGGCCACCTGCTCAACTGGTACGACACGCAAAGCCTGGCCCCGCTGCTGCCCCGCTACGTCTCCAGCGTGGACAGCGGGAATCTCTACGGAGCGCTCATCGTCGTCGCCGAAGGGCTCCGGGAGCTCGGCCTTAAGAGCCTCGCGGCGCGCGCCGCCGCGTTCGGCGACGCGATGAATTTTCGCTTCCTCTACGACGACAAGAGGCGCCTGCTCGCGATCGGCTATCGCGCGGCGGACGCCGACGGGCCGGGCGCGCTCGACGGGTCCGACTATGATCTCCTCGCCTCGGAGGCGCGCCTCGCGAGCTTCCTCGCCATCGCCAAAGGGGACCTCCCGGAAGCGCACTGGTTCCACCTGGGCCGCTCCGTGACGAGCGTGCACGGCATGCCGACTTTGCTGTCTTGGGGCGCGACGATGTTCGAGTATCTGATGCCGCTGCTCGTGATGCGCCGGTATCCGGGAACTTTGCTCGACGAGTCGTGCCGGATGGCGGTGCGCCGTCAAAGGGATTACGCGAAGGCGCGCGGCGTGCCGTGGGGATTCTCCGAATGCGCCTATGATCTCGTCGACCGGCACGACAACTATCAATACAAGGCCTTCGGCGTGCCCGGCCTCGGCCTCACGCGCGGCCTCGCCGACGAGCTGGTGGTCGCGCCCTACGCCGCCGCGCTGGCCGCTCTCATCGATCCCGCGGCGGCGGCGGTCAACCTGCGGCGCCTGACCGCGGAAGGGCTCCAGGGCGAATACGGCTTTTTCGAGGCCGTCGACTACACTCCGCGCGGGGACGGCGGCTCGCGCGTGCCGGCTCCGGACCGGCGCGGGTTTCCCGGCGTGGTCGTGCAGACGTACATGGCCCACCACCAGGGCATGGCGCTGACCGCCATCGCCAACGTCCTCGACGGCAGACGCCTGGTGGAGCGCTTCCACGCCGATCCGCGCGTGAAGGCGACGGAGCTCCTCCTCCAGGAGCGCGCGCCGCGCCACGCCCTGATCATCCACCCGCGGCCCGCGGACGAGACGCGGCTCACCGCGCCGGCCCCCGCCCCGGCGGTGCGCCGGTTCCGCTCCGCCTACACGACGTTCCCGCACGCGCAGTTCCTGTCCAACGGCCGCTACACCGTGGTGGTCACCAATGCGGGCGGCGGCGCCAGCTTCTGCGGGGGCCGCGCGATCACGAGGACGCGCTCGGACGCGACGCGCGATCCCGGAGGCCAGTTTCTCTACCTGCGCGACGTGCGCAGCGGCCAGGTATGGTCGGCGACGCACCATCCGATCGGGACGGAGGGAGAAGATTTCCTCGCCACGTTCGCCGTCGACAAGGCGACCTACCGCCGGCGCGACCATGAAATCGGCGCTTTGCTCGAAATCGCCGTCTCGCCCGAGGACGATGTCGAGGTCCGCCGGCTCACGGTGACGAACCTCGGCGAGCGCGCGCGCGAGCTCGAGGTCACGAGCTACGCCGAGATCGTCCTGGCCCCGCCGGCCGACGATCTCGCGCATCCGGCGTTCGGCAAGCTTTTCATCGAGTCGGAATACCTGGCCGGAGGCAGCGCGCTGCTCTGCCATCGCCGGCTCCGCTCGCCGAAAGACGCGCCGGCTTGGGCCGTCCACGTCCTCAGTCTCGACGCGCGCGCCCAAGGCCCCGTGGAGTGGGAGAGCGACCGCGCGCGCTTCCTGGGACGCGGCCGCGGTCCCGAAGATCCCCAAGCGCTCGACGGGCGCCCGCTGACCGGCACGACCGGGGTCCTGCTCGACCCCATCGTCAGCCTGCGCCAGCGCATACTCCTGGCGCCCGGCGCCGTGGCGAGACTGTCCTTCACCACGGGCATGGCGTCGAGCCGGGAGACGGCCCTGGCGCTCGCCCAGCGCTACCTCGATATCAGCGCCGCGGCGCGAACCTTCGCCATGGCCTTCGCTCACGCCCAAAGCAACCGGCGCCATCTCGGCCTTTCGCTCGAGGACACGCTCCTGTTCGACCGGCTCGCCTCGCGCGTCCTCTACCACGACGCGTCGCTGCGCTCGGGCCCCGAGATATTGGCGCGCAACGCGCTGGGCCAAGCGGGGCTTTGGCCGCACGGGATCTCGGGCGATCTGCCGATCGTTCTGGTGCGCGTCGCGGCGCAGGGCGGGCTCGCCCTCGCGCGCCAAATCCTCCAGGCCCAGGAGTACTGGCGGCTCAAGGGCCTGGTCGCGGACGTCGTGATCCTCAACGAGCACCCCCTGAGTTATTTCGACGAGGTCCACGCCCAGCTGACGGGGCTGCTCGACAACGGCCCCTGGAGGACCTGGAAGCACCGGCCCGGCGGCGCCTACCTGCTCCGCGCGGATCGCATGCCCGAAAACGAGCGCCTCCTGCTCGCGGCCGTGGCGAAGGCCGTCTTGAGCGACGACCACGGGGGCCTCTCGCAGCAGCTCGACCGCCCGGCGCCGGCATGGACCGGAAGCGCGTCGCGCGAGCCCGTGCCCCCGCCGCGGCCGGCCCCGGTGACCGCGGAGCTGTGCGTGCCGCCGGAGGCGCCGCCGATGACCATGGCCAACGGCCTCGGCGGATTCTCGGAGGGCGGACGCGAGTATTCCATCGTGCTCGAAGGCGACCAGCAGACGCCTCTGCCTTGGGTCAACGTCCTCGCCAACCCGGGGTTCGGGACCGTCGTCACGGAAGCGGGAGCCTCCTACACCTGGTCCGAGAACAGCCGGGAAAACCGGCTCACGCCGTTCGCCAACGACCCGGTCGCCGACCCGACGTCCGAGGCCCTCTTCGTCCGCGACGACGAGACGGGCGCGGCGTGGTCCCCGACGCCCGGACCTCTGCCCCGGACGCGCGACTGCGGCCGCTTCGTGATCCGCCACGCGGCCGGCGTCACGCGCTTCGACCGGGCCGTCCGAGGAATCCGCCATCGCCTGGAGGTCTTCGTGGACCCGGCGGACCCCGTGAAGTTCTCGCTGCTGACGCTGAGCAACGAGAGCGGCGCGCCCCGGAGCTTAAGCGTCTTCGCCTACAACGAATGGGCGCTGGGACCGCCTCAGGACGGTCAGCACCTGCACGTGGTCACCGAGCGCGACGCGCAGACCGGAGCGGTGCTGGCCTCGAACGCCTGGAACAACGACTTCGCGCCGCGCGCGGCCTTTCTCCACGCCAGCGAGGCGGCGCGGTCGGCGACGGGCGACCGGACCGCCTTTCTCGGGCGCAACGGCTCGCTCGCCCGGCCGGCGGCGCTTTTCCTGGAGACGCTCCCGGGGCGCTTCGGAGCCGGTCTCGATCCGTGCGCGGCTCTCCAGATATCCGTCAAGCTCGTTCCCGGCGAAACTCGCCGCGTGGTCTTCCTCCTCGGCCAGGGGAATGACGCGGCGCACGCCCGGGAATTGATCGGCCGCCACGGCGGCGTCCCGGCGGCGCGCGCGGCGCTCGAGGGCGTGCGGCGGGGCTGGGAGAAGACCCTCGGGGCGGTGCAGGTCCGCACGCCCGACGACTCGTTCGATCTCCTGATGAACCGCTGGCTGCTCTATCAAGACCTCGGCTGCCGCCTCTGGGCCCGGACCGGCTACCATCAGCCCGGCGGCGCCTTTGGATTTCGCGACCAGCTTCAGGACGCGATGGCTCTCGCGCTGACCCGGCCGGACCTGACCCGGGAGCACCTGCTGCGCGCGGCCGCCCGGCAGTTCCCGGAAGGCGACGTGCAGCACTGGTGGCACCCGCCGAGCGGCCGGGGAACGCGCACCCGCTGCTCGGACGACCTCCTCTGGCTCCCCTACGCCGTCGCCCACTACGTGCGCACGACGGGCGACGCCGGAGTGTTGGACGAGAGCCTCCCGTTCCTGGAAGCCCCGCCGCTCGCGGAGGACGAGCAGGAAAAATACGCCCTGCCGGCCGTCTCCGCCGAAAGGGCCTCGCTGTTCGATCACTGCACGCGCGCTCTCGACCGCGGTCTCACCTCCGGCGCGCACGGCCTGCCTCTGATGGGAAGCGGCGATTGGAACGACGGGATGAACCTCGTGGGGAGCGGCGGACGGGGCGAAAGCGTCTGGCTCGGCTTCTTCCTTCACGCCGTGCTCGACGACTTCGCGCCCCTGTGCGAGTCGCGCGGCGACTCCGCCCGCGCCGAGCGCTGCCGCGCCTAAGCGAGGCGCCTCGCGGCGGTGCTCGAGCAGTCGTGGGACGGCGAATGGTACCGGCGCGCCTACGACGACGACGGCTTGCCGATCGGCTCGGCGCAGAGCCCCGAGTGCAAGATCGACTCGATCTCCCAGTCCTGGGCCGTCCTGTCCGGCGCGGCCCCGCCGCGCCTGGCGGACCGCGCGATGGACGCGGTCCGGACCCACCTCGTCCGCCGCGGAGCCGGGCTCATCCTCCTGCTCACGCCGCCCTTCGACCGCTCGGCGCAGTCGCCCGGCTACATCAAGGGCTACCCGCCCGGCGCGCGCGAGAACGGCGGCCAATACACGCACGCGGCGGCTTGGACCGTCATGGCCCTGGCGAGGCAGGGGTTCGGCGACGAGGCCGCCGAGCTGTTCCACATGCTCAATCCCATCAACCACACGCGCAGCGCTTCGGGCGTCGACCGCTACAAGGGCGAGCCCTATGTTCTCGCCGGCGACGTCCTGGCGCACCCCGCGCATGCCGGCCGGGCCGGCTGGACCTGGTACAGCGGCTCCGCCGGCTGGATGCACCGCGCCGGCCTCGAGAGCATCCTCGGCTTGAGCCGCCGCGGGTCGACTTTTCAGATGGACCCCTGCATTCCGTCCTCCTGGTCCGAGTACGAAATCTCGTGGCTTTCGGCCCGGACGCGCTACGTGATCTCCGTGTCGAACCCGGGGCACCGCTGCCGGGGGATCGCATCCGCGGAGCTCGACGGCGCGCCGGTCGATCCGCGCGCCATCCCGCTGATCGACGACGACGCAACCCATACGGTGAGGCTGTTGATGGGAGAGCCCGCGGCGAGAACCGCGGACGAAACGGCGAAAGATTCCCTGACGGCGCGATGACCCGCGAGGAGAGCCCCGATGACCGCGAATAATTTTTCCATCTTGCTCGTGGAGGACGACCCGGACGACGTTTTTTTCCTCGAGGAAGCCTTCAAGCGCGCCGACATGGCCGGCGCGCTGCGGGTCGTCAGGGACGGGGAGGAAGCGGTCGCCTATCTTCTCGGCCAGGCCGCCTATGCCGATCGCCGTCTCTTTCCGTTGCCGTCGCTGATCCTCCTCGACTTGAAGCTTCCTCGAAAATCGGGCCTGGAGGTCCTGGAGTGGCGCCGGCATCAGCCCGAGGTGAAAAAAATTCCCGTCGTCGTGCTGACCTCGTCGCTTTCGGACGCCGACATCGCCTCGGCCTACGAATTGGGCGCGAACTCCTATCTCGTCAAGCCGATAGACTCCGGAGCGCAGCTCGAAATGGTCAAGGCCCTTCGCCTGTACTGGATCGGCCTCAATAAAGCTCCGGAGATGGAAGCCGGCCGCCGGCCGGCTTAAGGAGCGGGTTCAGCCGTTCACGGCGCGGACCGACGCCTCATGCCGCACGAGCAGCGCGGCGCCCAGCAGGATCAGCGCGACGCCCTGGTGCGCGGCGCCGAGAGCGACGGGAACCCTGTAAAGGAGCGCGAAGGCCCCAAGCGCGACCTGCACCGCCGTCACGGCGGCGAGCGCATGGAGCGCCGTCATGGCGCGCCGGGGAAGACGGGCATGGATCCCGCCGAGCCAGCACGCGAGCACGGCGAGAGCCAAGAGCGCCGCCAGGACGCGATGATCGTATTGGACCGTGAGCTTGTTCTCGAAAAAATTCAACGCGAGCGGGCGCAGCTCCAGCAGATAAGGCGGCACCCAGTATCCGCCGATGAGCGGGAACGTGTTGAACGCCAGGCCGGCGCGAAGACCCGCGACGAGGCCGCCCGACGCGATCGTGATGAACGAAAGCGCGACCAGGACCACGGAGAGAGCGGAGAACCAGGCCCGGCGCGGCGCGGCGCCGGCGGGATCGGCCGGCCTGACCAGCTCCAGGGCGGTGGACAGCATGAAGGCGTAGAGCAGGCAGGCCGTCAACAGGTGCGCCGTCAGCCGATAATGGCTCACATGCGGCTCATGGACCAGCCCGCTGGCGACCATGTACCAGCCGAGCGCGCCTTGAGCCGCCCAGAGGAGCGCGACCACCGTCAGCTTGGGAATCAAGGCTCGTTCGATGCGCCGTTTGAACGCGAAATAGAAGAAGGGCACGGCGAAAACGAGCCCCGCGGCGCGGGCCAGCAAGCGGTGCGAATACTCCATGAGATAGATCGCCGCGAAGTCCTTCAGGGTCATGCCGGCGTTGACCGTCAGGTATTCCGGGGTGCGCCGGTATTTTTCAAACTCCCGCTCCCACGCCGCCTGGCTGAGCGGGGGCAGCGCGCCCGCGACCGGCTTCCATTCGACGATGGAGAGCCCCGAATGCGTGAGCCGGGTCACCCCGCCCGTGACGAGCACGATCCACACGCACGCCGAACAGGCCAACAGCCATATCCCGATCGCTTTTCTCATAAGCGAAAGAGCCCCGCAACGATCGTGCCAGCGAGGCGGCGCTCACGCGGCGACGGGCTGGGACACCTCGCGCACGAGCTCGCTCGTCACGCTCGGATCGCACTTGCGCGCGATGTCGGCCACGGAGACGATGCCGCAGCAGCGGCCCTCCTCGTCGACGACGATCACCCGGCGTATGCGCCGGTCCTCGAGCACCAGGCAGCAGTCCTCGAGGCTGGTGTTCGGCGTCACGGAGACGACCGACCGCGTCATGCAGTCGCGCGCCGTCAGCTCCAGCGGGTTGCGCCCGCGGGCGAGCGAACGGCAGACGATGTCCCGGTCGGTGATGACGCCGAGAGGCTTGAGCCCGTCCAGGCTTTCGACGACGGGCAATTCGCCGACGTTGCGATTGCACATGATCCGGGCCGCCTCCTGGAGCGAGGCGTCCGGCGTGCAGCAGACCGGATTTTTCGTCATGATCTCGCTGACTCTCATCGCTGGCCTCCTTGGAGCCTCCATGCTAGTTTTAAAGCCCGGCCCGGGCCATGGCGGGGCCTTAACGGCTGCGTAGCGCAGGGATGACCCGGAATTTGGTAAACTATACGTGCGGAACAGACCATCGTCCGCGCGGAGGCGCAACGCCCCGCGAGCTTTTCTCACCCGAAGACAGAACCGACCGGTTCAGACGCCGTCCTCGATGGGGGCGGCCTTTTTCTATTCCAGGAGAACCATGAGTTTCGAAGCTTTCCATCTGCATCCCACCCTCAACGCCGCCCTCAAGGCGCACGGCTACACGACCCCCACCCCGATCCAGAAGCAGGCGATCCCGAAGGTCCTCGAAGGCCGCGACGTCCTCGGCCTCGCCCAGACGGGCACCGGCAAGACGGCCGCGTTCGCGCTGCCCATCCTCCACCGCCTCAGCGAGGGCCCGCGCGGCCTCGTCCGCGCCCTCATCGTGGCCCCCACCCGCGAGCTCGCCGAGCAGATCAAGGAGGCCTTCGACGACCTCGGCCGCGGCACCGGCCTGCGCGCCGCCACGGTGTACGGCGGCGTGAGCATGCAGGCGCAGATCCAGGCCCTGCACGGCCGCTGCGAGATCGTCGTCGCCTGCCCCGGCCGCCTGCTCGATCACATGGAGCACGGGCACTTCAAATCCTCGGGCGTCGAGGTCCTCGTCCTCGACGAAGCAGACCAGATGTTCGACATGGGTTTTTTGCCCTCAGTTCGGAAAATTCTCGCAAAACTTCCTAAAGGCCGGCAGACGCTCCTGTTCTCCGCGACGATGCCCGACGCGCTGCGCGGCCTCGCCCACGAGTGCCTGAGCAATCCCGTCACGGTCCAGGTGGACCACAACGTCGCTCTGACCACCGTCACGCACGCGCTGTACCCGGTCGTCGAGCACCTGAAGACGCCGCTGCTGCTGGCGCTGCTCGCCAAGATCGACAGCGAGTCCGTGCTCGTCTTCACGCGCACGAAGCACCGCGCCAAGCGCATCGCCGACAAGGTCAAGGAGGCCGGCCACTCCTCGACCTCCCTGCAAGGCAACCTGTCCCAGAATCGGCGCAAGGCCGCCCTGGACTCCTTCCGAGAGGGCAAGGTCCACGTGCTCGTGGCGACCGACATCGCCGCGCGCGGCATCGACGTCTCGCAGATCTCGCACGTGATCAACTACGACATCACCGACACGCCCGAGGCCTACGTCCACCGCATCGGCCGCACGGGCCGCGCCGCGAAGACCGGGGACGCCTACACCCTCGTCACCTCGGCCGACGACGGGATGATCAGGACGATCGAGCGCAAGCTCGGCAAGACCATCGAGCGTCACACGCTCGAGGGCTTCGACTACCGCGGAGCGCCCCCCTCGACGCACGCCCAGCATCACACCGGCCCGCGCGCGCCGCAGACGATCGCCGCGCACAACGCGCGCGCGGCGGCCCATCCGCCCAAGCCCGGCGCGGCCGTCAAGTCCGGCCGCCCCTTCTGGCGCAAGCGCCGCCGCTCCCGCTGACCGGAAGGGGTCAGACCTCCCGTTGTTGCAGAATTCGCAGGAAATCCCCGGATCGAATACCGCAACAACGGGAGGTCTGACCCCGCACTCCTGCTATAATCGGCCCATGACCGAGAAGCGGCGCCCCGTACTCGTCTTCGACGGCGACTGCGGCTTCTGCCGCCTCTGGATCGAGCGCTGGCGCCGCGCCACCGGGGACAAGGTCGACTACGCGCCGTATCAGACCGCCGCCGCGCGCCATCCGGAAGTTCCGCGCGAGAATTTCGCCGAAGCGATCCATCTGTTCGAGCCCGGCCGCACGAGCCGCGGCGCCGAAGCCGTTCTGCGCGCGCTCGCCTACGCCCCGGGCCTGTCCTGGCTGCCGGGATTTTACGGCGTCCCGGGCATCGCCGCCGCGTCCGAGTCGGCTTATCGCTTCATCGCCGCGCGCCGTCCGCTCTTCGCGCGGCTGACCCGGCTGCTGTGGGGCGGCTCGACTTTGCCCTCCCCGGTCGGCCTCACGGTCCGCCTCGTCCTGGGCGGTCTCGGCCTGTGCTATTTCATCGCGTTCGCGTCGCTCGGCGGGCAGGTGCGCGGCCTCATCGGCTCGGACGGGATCATGCCCGCCGCCGCCATGCTCGGCGCCGCCAAGGCCCAGCTCGGCGCCTCGCGCTTCTGGCTGCTGCCGAGCGTCGCCTGGCTCTCGGCCTCCGACTCGGCGCTGTCGGCGTACTGCTGGCTCGGCGGCCTCGCGTCGCTCGGCCTCATCTTCGACGTCGCCGCCGGCCCCAGCGCGTTCATTTGCTGGGCGCTCTACCTTTCCTTGTCCGCCGTCGGCTCCGATTTCATGAGCTTCCAGTGGGACGTTCTCCTTTTGGAGGCGGGCCTCATCGCCTGCTTCCTCGCCCCCTGGCGCCGCAAGGCCGCCGCGCCGTCGCGCGGCGCGTTGTGGCTGCTGCGATTGCTTCTTTTAAAGCTGATGCTTCAGTCCGGCCTCGTAAAATTATTTTCGGGCGATCCGTCCTGGCGGAACCTCACGGCATTGACCTATCACTATTGGACCCAGCCCCTGCCCACGCCGTTGGCGTGGTGGATGAATCGTCTTCCGTTGTGGGCCCACAAGGTTTCCTGTCTTTTTCTTTTCGCGATCGAGCTCGCCGCTCCGATCCTCATTCTGTTTCCTCGCCGCGGACGCGCCGCAGGCGCCGCCGCGATAGCGGCGCTCATGTTCCTCATCGCCGCGACCGGCAATTACGGTTTTTTCAATCTGCTGACCGTCGTGCTGTGCCTGTCCTGCCTGGACGACCGCTTCCTCGGCCGCGACACGCCGGTCCCCGCCCCTATCGCCGCGCCGAAGGCGCGAACCTGGAGCATCGGCGTCCTCGCCGCTCTGTCCCTGACGATCGGCCTCTTCGAAACCCTGTCCATTTTCGGCGCCGTCCCTCCGGCCCCCGCGCGCGCTCTGATCGGCGCCGTCTCCCCCCTGCGCTCGTTCAACAGCTACGGCCTGTTCGCGGTCATGACCCGCGCGCGCGACGAGATCGCCATCGAGGTCTCGGCCGACGGGACCGCGTGGCGGGAGTGGCCCTTCCTTTATAAGCCCGGAGACCCGCGCCGCGCCCCGCCCCTGGTCGCCCCGCACATGCCCCGCCTCGACTGGCAGTGCTGGTTCGCGGCCCTCGGCGAGCCGACGGACAGCCCCTGGTTCGGAAATCTGATCTTCCGCCTCCCCGC
>JAQTNG010000075.1 GCA_028714015.1 Elusimicrobiota bacterium
CGGCAGGAAGCTCCATTTCGTTCCGGCGTTATGGAGCGTGATCCTCAAGCGCTTCGCGCGCTATCACGTCGCCGTCCCCGAGAGCAACAAGCGCCAGGCCGAGGTGATCGACGGGGCGACGGTGCTCGACAACGAGTCGGGCTCGGCCCCCGGGCTGCGCCTCGAGTTCAGGTGGAAGGACGGGCGCCCGCGCTCCCTCATCCTGCTGCCCGGCCCGTACTCCGAGATGGCGCCGATCTTCGAGCGCGTCCTGCCCCGCCTCGCCGAGCGGCACGCGCGCGGCATGGGCGCCGCCTCCCTCTCCTTGCGCCTCGTCGGCGTGGCCGAATCCGTCGCCGACGAGAAGCTCGATGAGGTCCGCGCCCGCTTTCCCGCCGCGTCGTTCACCATACTCGCCTCGGGCGGCGAGGTCTCGTTTCACGCGACGGTGCGCGCGCGCACGGCCTCCTCCGCGAAGGCCGAGCTCAAGCGGCTGCGGCTCGCCGCGCTCGACGCCGTCGGACAATGGGCCTACGGCGAGGGGGACGCGTCGCTCGAGTCCACTCTGGGTCCGCGGCTTAAAAAGCGCGGCTTGACCTTGGCGGTCGCGGAATCCTGCACCGGCGGATTGCTGGGCGCGCGCTTGACGTCCGTTCCGGGTTCCTCGGCGTGGTTCCGCGGCGGAGTCATCGCGTACGACAACTCGGTCAAAACCAAGCTGCTCGGCGTACGCGCCGCGCTGCTCAAGAAGCACGGCGCCGTGTCGGCCGAATGCGCCGAGGCAATGGCGAAGGGCGCGCGCAAAGCGGCGGGCGCGGACATCGGCGTCGCCATCACCGGCGTCGCGGGGCCGGACGGCGGCACGAAGGAGAAGCCCGTCGGATTAGTCTTCGTCTCGGTCTACGGCCCCGGCGGCGCGCGGCGCGCGCGCCGCCATGATATCCACGGCCCGCGCGAGGCCGTGCGCGCGCGCGCCGGCGGCGCCGCGCTCGCCCTTCTAAAGGAGACACTCGATGCCCTCGCTTAGCGCCGGACCCGGCACGGACCCGAACGAGATTCTGAAGACCGTGGTCGGCAACGCGCCGATCGTTCTCTTCGCGCTCGACGCCGACGGAATTTTCACCTTGTCCGAAGGCCGCGGGCTCGACGCCCTCGGCCTCAAGCCCGGCGAGGTCGTCGGCCGATCCGTCTTCGACGTGTACAAGGACAGCCCGTCGGTCCTCGACGCCTGCCGCCGCGCGCTGCAAGGCGAGACGGTCACGCGCATCTCGCCCGTGCAGGGCCTGGCCTTCGAGACCCACTACGCGCCGCGGCTCGACTGGGGGGGCAAGGTGATCGGGATGCTCGGCGTCGCCACCGACGTGACCGAGCCCTACCGCTGCATCCTCTCGAAGGACGAATTCCTCTCCGTGATCTCGCACGAGCTGCGCACGCCGCTGAGCAGCGCCGCGGGCTGGGCCTATATGATGCGCGAAGGAGAGCTGTCGCCCGACGAAACCGCGAAGGCCCTCGAGACGGTGTGCCGCAACCTCGACGACCTGAAGCGGCTCATCGGCGAGCTGCGCGACGCCTCGAGCGCGGCGACCGGCAAGCTGGCCCTCAAGGTCAAGGCGTGCGACCTGGGCGCGGCGGTCCGCGAAGCGGCCGAATCCCTGGCCTCCGCGGCGCACGCGAAAAGCCAGGCGATCGAGATTTCCGCGCCCGCCCTGAAAGCCGCCGCCGACAAGGCGCGCGTGCGCCAGATCGCGTGGATTCTTCTGTCGAACGCGATCAAATACTCCCCGAAGGGCGCGATCATCCGCGCCCGGCTCGAGCGCGACGGCGACGCCGCGGTCCTGAGCGTTTCGGACGCGGGACCGGGGCTGCCCCCGTCGCTGCGCGGGCAGGTTTTCGACCTCACGCGCCTGCCCGCCGCCGACCTGCCCCCGCGCGGGCGCGGGCTCGGGCTCGGGTTGTCCATCGCCCGCCGCCTCGCGGAGCTTCACGGCGGCTCCATCGACTTCGCGGACGGCCCCGACGGCGGCACCGTCTTCACGGTCCGGCTGCCCCTCGCCCCGGGGAAGACCGGCCGGAAACATGCTTGACGGTTCCGTCGAGGTTTCATAGAATAACAACAATATGATAACGAAAGAGAACAAAATCGAAATCTTCAAGAAGCATGGCAAAGGCGAGAAGGACTCCGGCAGCACGTCGGTCCAGATCGCGCTCATCACGGAGCGCATCAAGCACCTCTCCTCCCACCTCAAGGCCTCCAAGAAGGACTACGCGACCCAGCGCGGACTTCTGATGCTCGTCGGCCAGCGCCGTCGCCTTCTGAGCTACCTCAAGAAGCGCGACCTGACGGGCTACAACACGATCCTGAAGCAGTTGGATCTGAGGAAATAAACCATGTCCTTCAACCAGAAGATCAGCCTGCAGGAAACTGTGGGCGGCAAGACCATTACTCTCCAGACCGGCACCTTGGCCAAGCAGGCCGGCGGCGCCGTCACCGTGCACCTCGATGAGACCATCGTGTTCTGCGCGGCCACCGTTCAAAAGAACCCGAAGGAGGTCCACTTCGTTCCTCTGACCTCCGACTACCGCGAGCGCGCCTACGCCACCGGCCGCGTCCCCGGCGGCTTCTTCAAGCGCGAGATGCGCCCCCGCGACAAGGAGACCTTGACGTCGCGCCTCGTCGACCGGCCGATCCGCCCGCTGTTCCCCGAAGGCTGGAACCATGAGACCTCGGTGCAGTCCATCGTCGTCTCCTGCGACCTCAAGAACGATCCCGACGTGCTCGCGATCAACGGCGCCTCCGCGGCGCTGATGCTCTCCGACGCGCCGTGGGCCGGCCCCGTCGGCGGCCTGCGCATCTGCCGCGTCAACGGCGCGTTCATCATCTTCCCGACGTGGGAAGAGCGCTCGCTCGCGGACCTCGAGCTCATCGTCGCCGGCAAGAAGGACGCCCTGCTGATGGTCGAAGGCTCGGCCCAGGAAGTCTCGGAGGAAGTGTTCGCCGAGGCTCTCGACATCGCGCAGAAGGAAATCAACAAGCTCTGCGACCTGCAGCTCAACCTCCTCAAGCAGTCCGAGGCCTCGGGCCGCAAGATCGTCAAGAAGCAGGTCAAGACGGTCGAGATTCCCGCCGCCGTCACCGCGCTCGTGATGACGCGCTGCGAGGAGCCGATCAAGAAAGCCCTGCGCGCCAAGTTCGACAAGCACGGCCTCGACGCCCAGGTCGACGCGCTCAAGGACGCGGTCAAGAAGGAGCTCGACGACAAGAAGGCCGATCCGGCCTATCTCGACGGTTCTAAGTGGGTGGGGAAGATCGTTGAAGACATCCTCTACACCCAGAGCCGCGCGCTCACGCTCGACGAGAAGCAGCGCCCCGACGGCCGCGGCTTCGAGGAAATCCGCCCGATCGAGATCATGATGCAGCCGTTCAAGCGCCTCCACGGCTCGGTCGTCTTCCAGCGCGGCCAGACGCAGGCGTTCTGCTCCGCGACGCTCGGCACCCCGGGCGACATGCAGATCATGGACGTCATCGAAGGGGAATATAAGGAGCGCTTCATGCTCCATTACAACTTCCCGTCCTTCTCCGTCGGCGAAGTCCGCCCCGAGCGCGGACCCGGCCGCCGCGAGATCGGCCACGGCGCGCTCGCGCGCCGCTCCATCGCCGCCCTGCTTCCCCCGGTCGACGAGTTCCCGTACACGCTTCGCATCGTCAGCGAGATATGGGAGTCCAACGGCTCCAGCTCGATGGCTTCCGTTTGCGGCGGCTCGCTCGCCCTGTTCGACGCCGGCGTGCCCATGAAGGCCGCCTGCGCCGGCATCGCGATGGGCCTCGTCCTCGAGGGCGGCAAGTACGCCGTCCTCACGGACATCGCCGGCATCGAGGACCACAACGGCGACATGGACTTCAAGGTCGCCGGGTCCCGCAACGGGATCACCGGCTTCCAGATGGACATGAAGATCGAGGGCCTTTCCATCTCGATCATGCGCGAAGCGCTGGCCCAGGCCAAGCGCGGCCGCCTGTTCATCCTCGACAAGATGGACGCGATCCTGCCTGAGCCCCGCAAGGAGCTCTCGGCGAACGCGCCGCGTCTGTACCGCATCAAGATCCCCAGCGACAAGATCGGAGCCCTCATCGGCCCCGGCGGCAAGAACATCCGCCGCATCCAGGAGACCTACGGCGTCAACATCGACGTCGAGGACGACGGGAGCGTGTTCGTCGCCGGAACCGACCCCATCGGCTGCGACCAGGCGAAAGCCGAGGTCGAAGCTCTCACGCTCGAGGCCGAGATCGGCAAGATCTACAAGGGGCACGTCGTCTCCATCAAGGAGTTCGGCGCGTTCGTCGAGATCTTCCCCGGAAAGGAAGGCCTGCTCCACATCTCGCAGATCGACGTCAAGCGCATCGCGCGCGTGGAAGAAGTTCTGAAAATCGGCGACGAGGTGGACGTCAAGGTCCTCGAGATCGATTCCGACGGCAAGATCCGTCTTTCCCGCAAGGCCGTTCTGGCCCCGGGTTCCGAGAACGACACGCCCGGCCCGCGCCGGGACGGTCCGCCTCGCGAGCCCGCCGGCGGGCGCGGCGGCGACCGGGGCCGCGGCGGAGATCGCGGTGGACGGCGCTAAGGAACATTTAATAAGTTAACCCATGGCCAAGAAGACGGAGCCGGCGAACGGGAACGGAGCGGAAGGACCGCTCAAGACTCTCAAGTCCGTCTACGACTTCATGATCCAGAACGGCCTCGACTCCGTCGAGATCGTCGAGGACGGCGCCACGGTCAAGCTCGTCCGCCGCAAGGCGAACGTGACTCAGGTGGCGGTGCCGGTGCCCGTGGCGACGGGGGGCGGGTATTCTACCCAGGCCCCCGTCGCCGCGGCCCAGCATCACGCCGCTCCCGCGGCGCAGCATGCCGCGCCGCCCGCGCCCGCCGGAACCGCCGTCAAGTCGCCGATGATGGGGATCTTCTATCGCGCCCCGTCGCCGTCGAGCCCGCCTTTCTGCAAGGAGGGCGAGGTGGTCAAGGCCGGCCACGTGATCTGCATGATCGAGGCCATGAAGGTCTTCAACGAGCTCAAGGCCGAGTATCCGTGCACGATCGTGAAGTACCTCGTCGAGAACGGCAAGCCGGTCAAGTCCGGCCAAGACCTCATCATCGTCGCGCGGTAGCCGCGCCGGCGTCCCCTGATCGCCGAAGTCGCAGCACCGCGACGTTCCCGCAATCCCCTAATCCCCGGCTAAATGGTTAGACTTTTCTCCCGAACAGGAGATCAACCATGACCACCGCGACCGCGACCGCCGTTCTTCGCCTGGGCGACACCGCCCCCGACTTCGCCGCCGACTCGACGCAAGGCCCGATCGAGTTCCACCAGTGGCTCGGCGACAGCTGGGCCGTATTCTTCTCGCATCCGAAGGACTTCACGCCCGTCTGCACGACGGAGCTCGGAGAGGCCTCCCGGCGCATGCCCGATTTCAAGAAGCGCGGCGTGAAGGTGCTGGCGCTCAGCGTGGACTCCGTCGAGTCGCACAAGAAATGGACCCGCGACATCGAGGAAACGCAGAAGACCAAGCTCGCCTTCCCGATCGTCGGCGACGACAGCAAGGCCGTCGCGAACCTGTACGGCATGATCCACCCGAAGGCGCTCGACTCCCTCACGGTGCGCACGGTGTTCATCATCGACCCGGCGAAAAAGATCCGCCTCACGATGACCTACCCCGCCTCGACGGGCCGGAACTTCGACGAGATCCTTCGCGTCATCGACGCGCTCCAGCTCGCCGACGCCTGCAAGATCGCCACGCCGGCCAACTGGAAGGACGGCGACGACGTCATCATCCCGCCCGCGATCCAGGATCCGGAGGCGCTCAAGAAGAACTACCCGAAGGGCTTCAGGCTCCTCCGGCCCTACCTGCGGCTCACGCCCCAGCCCAACAAATAGACCTCGCCCCGGCGCGAGCTCCGAAGCCCCGGCGCGCGTTTCCCGCCGGGGCTTTTCGGCGCTCCGCCCCCTGGAAAACCCACAAAAAACCGCTATAATTCGCTTCCATGGCAACCAACCGATACCGCTCGGCCGCGAAGGCGACGAAGTCCTCCAAACGCAAGGACATACTTCCGTCCGCGATACGCTGGGTCGCGTTCTTCCTCGGCGCCGTCTATCTCGGCTGGGCCCTCGCGTTTCCCCAATATTCCGGCGTGATCGGTCAGGGGCTTTCGGAATTCCTGTTCAAGCGCTTCGGCGCGGCCGCGTATCTTCTGCCGGTCTTCCTGTTCAACGGATTGCTGCAGCACGTCCTGCGCGGCAAGTCCTCGGGGTGGATGGTCACCACGATTGCGTCCTTCTTCGGCCTGCTCGCGGGCACGGCGCTGTCCGCGCAGATCGGAGGCTGGGTGGGAATGGACCCGATGCTCTCGGGGGGATCGTGGGGAGCGGCGATCGGCGGCGTGCTGATGTCGGGCATGGGCGCGGTCGGCGCGTTCTTGATGGCGCTCGGCGGCCTCCTGTTCGCGCTGCAGGTGTGCTTCGAGATCCGCTGGTCCGCCGTCGCGCAGACGTTCGCCAAGCTCCTCGCCGAGGATTACCAGGATTGGACGAAGGCCCGCGCGGAAATGAAGGCGCTGAAGGCGAAGGCGCCGCCGCAGGCCGAGGCCGTCAAGGCGAAGTCGAAGGACCCGCGAGCCGCGGAGCTTCCGAAGGCCAAGCCCGCCCCGGAATCGCTGCCCCTGCCTAAAGCCGTGGACACGCGCGAGATCAAGCCCCTCAACGGCGCGCCCAAGCTCGTCGTGGACAAGGACGCCAAGATGAAGGCCGTGTCGGGCGAGCGCGTCGCACCCGCCGCGCCCACCGCGGCGTACAAGGACTACAAGCTGCCCTCGCTCGAGCTTCTCTCGCTGCCTTCCGACGCGCGCAAGCGCGGCAAGCCGACCGAGGAAGAGATCGCCTCCGCCGTCGCCGACCTCGAGCGCACGCTCAAGAGCTTCGGCATCGACGCGCACGTCTCCGGCTACTCGCCGGGGCCCGTGATCACGCGCTACGAGATCTCGCCGGCGCCCGGCGTGAAGGTCTCCTCGATCACGGTGCTCGAGAACGACATCGCGCTCGCGATGCGCGCCAAAGGCATCCGCATCGTGGCCCCGATCCCCGGCAAGGCCGCGGTCGGCATCGAGATACCGAACCCGCGCCAGGCCGCCGTCGTCCTGCGCGAGATTCTCCAATCGGACGCGATTCCCGCGTCCGCTCCGCTCCTGTCGTTCGGCCTCGGCCTCTCCGCCTCCGGCGAGCCCGTCGCCGCCGATATCGCGAAGATGCCGCACGTCCTCGTCGCCGGAGCGACGGGCTCCGGGAAATCGGTCCTGATCCATTCGATGGTCATGTCGATCCTCTTCCGTGCGCGCCCCGACGAGGTGAAGTTCGTCATGATCGACCCCAAGCGCACCGAGCTGACCTTCTACGAAGGCATACCGCATCTCTTCGACCCGATGGTCGAGCCCGCGCGCGTGGCCGTGATCACGAACCCGAAGGACGCGGCGAAGGCTCTTAAGGCTTTGCTGGCGCTCATGGACAAGCGCTACGAGAGGCTCCAGCTCCACGGCCAGCGCAACATCGAGGGCTACAACGCGATGGCCGACAAGAAGGGCCTGCCGCGCGAGTTCTACGTCGTCGTCATCATCGACGAGCTCGCCGACCTGATGCTGATCGCCGGCGACATCGTCGAGGACGCGATCCAGCGCCTGACGCAGATGGCGCGCGCGGTCGGCATCCACATGGTGCTCGCCACGCAGAGGCCGAGCGTCGACGTCATCACCGGCGTCATCAAGGCCAACCTGCCCTCGCGCATCGCGCTGCAGGTGATCTCGAAGATCGACTCGAAGGTCATTCTCGACGGGTCCGGAGCGGAAAGCCTCCAGGGACGCGGCGACCTGCTGTACCTGTCGAGCGGCGCGCAGAAGCCGGAGCGGTGCCAGGGCGCGTTCGTCTCCGAGGATGAGATCCGCGGCCTCGTGGACTACCTGAAGACGCAGGGCAAGCCCGACTACCCGATGCTCGAGACGATGGCGGTCAAGGGCGGGGCGGCGGCGGACCTGTCGCAGTTCGGCGTCGAGCCGCTGGAGTTCTCGCAGGCATTAAAATTAATTATTGAACGACGGCGAATTTCACAGGATCTTCTCAAGAGCCAGTTCGGGTCCTCGGCAAGAGCGACCAATATATTATCCGCTCTTGAAGTAAAGGAATTCATCCACAAGCCGGAAGGCACCAATCGGTGGGAGATTCGATTTGATACCATCGAGGACTACATGAAAGTGCATTTTCCGCAGGTGCCGATCGAACGGAAGGATGATTAATGGGTAACCTTGCCGTCGCAGCGCTGCTCGTTCTGACGACCTCCTGCTTCGCGAAGGAGGCGAAAAAGACGGCCAAGGCGGCGGCGAAAATAGACGTCTCCTCCGCCGCCGCGGGCACGGAGCTGACGGCTTACGCTCCCTCGACGGCGCCCATAACGATCCAGCTTATCGCTCTGCGCTTCGCGGAGACCGACGCGAAGATCAACACCTTGAAGGCGAGCTTTCGCCAATTCGTGCACATGGACGGCTCCGACGTCACCCAGACCGTGGAGGGGGATGTTCTCTTCAAGAAGCCGGATCTTCTGCGTCTGACGCATCGCATCCCCGAGCCGCAGACCGTCGTGTCGGACGGAACGTGGCTGTGGGTGTATCGGAACTCGACGAACCAGGTCATCCAATCCCGCCTCGACGCGTGGCGCAAGTCCGAGCCGATGGCCCAGGGCCTGCTCGATTTCGGCAAGTCCGCGGACCTGCTCACGCGCTACGAGACCGAGATCACGACGGTCACGGCTCCCGGCGCCGACGGGCACCGCTCGTTCACGCTGACGCTGAAGCCGAAGGCGGCGGACCGCAAAGGGCCGGACTCCGACTTCGTGCTGACGCTCAAGGCCGACACCAAGGACTTTTTTCCGGCCGACGCGACCCTCAGAGTGGGCCGCGTCATGATCCGATCTCTGTTCGAAGGCGTGCGCCTCAACCCCGCGATCCCCGAGGAGACGTTCAAGTTCACGCCTCCCGCCGACGCCGACCTTTTCAAATCCCCGGAGCCGAAATGAGCCTCGACAAAGAGCCCGATCCCCTTCGCCGCATCCCGACCAAGCACACGACCGCCCTGCGCGCCGAGATCGGTCCGATCCTGCGCGCCGCGCGCCTCAAGCGCGGACAGTCGCTCGAGGCCGTCGCCCAGCAGACGCGCATCTCCAAGCGCTTCCTCGAGGCCCTCGAGGAGAACCGCTTCGAGCAGTTCCCGGCCGTCGTGTATCTGCGGGGGTTCCTCAAGGGATATTGCGAGCATCTCGACGTGAATTTCGACGAGATATGGGCGATGCTCAACGCGGCTCCCGAGGCGGCGGATTCAGCCGCGACGGCGGCGCAATCCACTGCCGCCGGAATAAATATAAAGACTGACTCGTCGGCACCTCCTGCAAAGCCTCACGCGCATGCGCCGGCGCCTCAAGCGCACGGTCATACGCCGGCGCCTCAAGCGCACGGGCCTCGGCAGGGGCCGGGCGCGACCGGCGCGATCGTCCTCGCCGCGGCTCTCGCCCTCGGCCTGGGCGTGTACCTGTTCAAGGATCAAGGCAAGGGGGCGGGAACGCCCGCGCCGCCGGCGCCCGCCGCGCTCCAGCCGATGCCGCGCGCCATCGAGCCGAAGCTCGTCGTGCGCCTCAAGAACGACGCCTGGCTGCGCGTGTCGGTGGACGGCCAGGTCGTGTTCGAGGGGCGCGCCCCGCGCGACGCCGTGCAGGAGTGGAAGCCGGCCAAGTTCGTGGATCTGCGCACGACCGAGCCGGCGGCCCTCGACCTCACCCTCAACGGCCAGCCCGTGACGCTCGGCGCCCCGGGCCCCGACGGCCAGTACCGCGTCGAGGTTCCCTACTAGAAGCCATGTCCCTTCCCAACCGCCTGACGATGCTGCGCATCGTCCTGGCGGCCGCGGTGTTCGCGGCGCTGATGGCCGACGGGCCGGTCTGGCACGGCGCCGCGCTCGTCATGTTCGTCCTGGCGATCATCACGGACTGGCTCGACGGCTGGCTCGCGCGCCGCATGAAGGCCGTGAGCTCGTTCGGCAAGGTCGCCGACCCGATCGCCGACAAAATACTCGTCCTCGGGACCCTGATCGCGCTGATCCGCACGAAGGAGCTCGAGATTCCGCTGTGGGCGGTGTTTCTCATCGTCATGCGCGAGCTCGTCATCGGCGGCGTGCGCGTGCTCGCGGGGGCGCAGGGCAAGGTGCTCGCCGCGGACAGGTGGGGGAAGATCAAGACGGCGATCCAGCTCGTCCTGATCATGGGGATGGTCGGCGTCGTGGTGCTGCGCGACCGGGGGCAGGCCGAGCCCTGGATGATCCGCTCGGTTTATCCGCTGACGGTGCTGTGCGCGGTGCTGGCCCTGTCGAGCCTGTGGTCCTACCTGCGGCAGTACCGCTCGATGCTCGAGAAGTCCTGGGAGTGACGGGTGACGCTCGAGCGCGCGTTCCTCTGGTTGGCGACGGGGCTGGGGATAAGCTATATTGCCCCGGCGGGACGCGGCCGGAAGTGGACCGGCGCGGGTTTTCTCGGAACGGTCGAGGGGCTCGCGCTCTGGCCTCTGCTCCCGGCGGCTGCGAACGCTTACGCGTTCGTCGTTTCCGTAATGATCGCGGCGGCGTGCTGGATCTGCGGGAGCGCCGAGCGGACGCTGAAAACGCACGACGATTCGCGCATCGTGCTCGACGAGATCGTGGGCTTCTGGGTGGCGGCGGCGTGGCTGCCCAGGACCTGGACGGCGGCCTTGCTGGCCTTCGTGCTGTTTCGTTTTTTCGATTCGGTGAAGCTGCCGCCGTATAAGTGGCTCGAACGGCTCCCTTCCGGACTCGGGGTCGTGATGGACGACGTCGGCGCCGGGATCGTCGCGAACCTGCTCGCACGCTTGATTCTAGGCCGCATCTAGGGAGAATGACCTGAAGTCCAAGAGGACCGCGCTGTTCAGTGTGCTGGCCGCCCTGCTCGGGACGGCCCTGACCGCCGCCGCCCAGCCGAACCCTTGGCCGGCTCCCGTCGTCCCCCAGGCGAACCCTTGGGCGGTCGTCCCCGCGACCGCCGCACCCGTCGCCGCGGCGCCCGCCCTCAACCTCGGCTCGCCGCTGTCCGTCTCCGGCGGACCCTGGGTCCCCGCCGAGGTCCTGTTTTTCTCGGCCGGGCAGGTCGTCGCGGATTATGCCTGGCGCGATTCCGTCCGCGCGCGCCGGGGGCATCTCTACACCGCCGCCGACCTCCAAAGCGACGTTCAGGACCTCATGACTTTGGGGCGATTCACCACTTTGACGCCCGCGATCTACGCGATCCCCGCCACCCCCGTGCCGTCGGAGTTCTCCGCGATCTCCGTTTCGACCAACCAGGTCCGCGTCGTCTTCGACGTGATGATCAAGGTCGTCGAGGCGCCGAAGGTGAAGATCGTCACGCCGCCCACCGCGGTCGGCGGCGTGCTGCTGACCCCGACGGCCTGGCGCGGCGCGGGCCGCTTCGAGAACCCGGGCCTGGCGCTCGACATCAACGCGGCGTATTTCATCGGCCGGCTTTACGGCAAGAACTCCTATCCCGACGCGCCGCGCAAGACGAACTACATCGACCGCATCGGCCTCTGGACCTTGACCGCCGACGGCAAGATGCAGGTCCAGTCCGAAACGAAGTTCCGGCCCGCGATCGCGGTCGGCGGCCAGGCGATGCTCCTGTTCCGAGACTCGCCCCAGCCGACGGTCACCGCGCCCGGCGTCTCGGTCAAGATCGACACCAAGAATACAAAGGTACTGACCGACGGCTACTTCGTCGCCTCCAAGAAGCTGGGCCCCGTCCGCACCAGCGCCGGCGTCATGCAGGGCACCATCGGCAACCTGGCCGCGAACATGTCCGAGTTCCTGACGCCCGAGGCCCTCAAGTTCTACCTCCGGGACACCTCCGGCACGCAGGTCGTCTCGCGCACCGTTCCGTTCGCGAGCGTCTTCTACCTCATCAAGCCCGACTATCCGATCGGCGTCGAGCTCATGAAGTTCAACGGGGCCGCGCGCAACCCGATGCTCATCAACTTCAAGCTCGGCCGCTTCCTGAAGCTGAACTTCGACCTGGCCCTGCTCAAGTACCAGGGCGGCTACGACATGCTCGGCTTCTTCCAGTTCCGCTACAATCATTTTCCGAAAAAATAACGGCCTCCTCGTTTGACGGAAAATGATCAATAAACACCCTCATCCTCTGTTCCAGTCTCTGACTCCGCGCCTCGCCGGGAAAAGCGCGGACGCCGCGGCTCCCGGATTCCTTGAAACCTCCGTCGCGCTGATGCTGGCTCCCGGACCGCGGGGGCTCGAGGCCCTCTTCATCCGCCGCGCCGAGCGCGAGGGCGATCCCTGGTCCGGGCACATCGGCCTGCCCGGGGGGCGACGGGAGCCCGGGGACGCGGACCTTCTCGTGACCGCGATCCGCGAGACGCGCGAGGAGATCGGCGTGGACCTGCCGCGAGCCGCGCTCCTGGGCGCGCTCGACGACGTCCAGCCGAGCACCCCGTCCTTGCCGCCGCTCATCATCCGCCCGTTCGTCTTCGGCGTCGATCCTCGCCCGGACGCCGGCACGAGCGTCGAGGTCGTCTCGTCGTATTGGATACCGCTCGAGTCGCTCCACGCGGCGCGGGGCTCGGCGAAAGTCTCGTTCCGGGAAAAATCCGTCGAGGTGCCCTGCTTCCGCGTCCCGGGCCTGC
>JAQTNG010000076.1 GCA_028714015.1 Elusimicrobiota bacterium
AAGCCGGCTCGGGCATCGAAGCCGGCGAGGGCATCAAAGCCGGCGAGGGCATCAAAGCCGGCTGGGGCATCAAAGCCGGCTCGGGCATCAAAGCCGGCTGGGGCATCAAAGCCGGCTGGGGCATCAAAGCCGGCTGGGGCATCAAAGCCGGCTCGGGCATCGAAGCCGGCGAGGGCATCAAAGCCGGCTGGGGCATCAAAGCCGGCGAGGGCATCAAAGCCGGCGAGGGCATCGAAGCCGGCGAGGGCATCAAAGCCGGCTGGGGCATCAAAGCCGGCGAGGGCATCGAAGCCGGAAACGACTTCGGGATCTACGTCGGCCTCCGCGTCCGGATCAGCAAGCAGAAGGACTACGCGATCGTCATCGCCAAGACCAAGCCCAAGAACATCATGACGGGCGAGTACCGCGAGCCGACGTGATCCAGATCGGTCTAGACGGCGGCCAGTGGTTCGCGCGGGTAAGCGGCCTGGCCGGATTCGGAAACACGCTGGGCGACGCGCTGCGCGCGCTGGCCCTGGCGATAGACGAAGAAGGGATAGAGATTTAGGAGGAGACCATGGAACCGACCACCGCGTCGACGCCGGTGAAGGCCTACCGCAGCAGCTCGGGCAGGGAGATCCCGCTGACGGAGCTCGCGGACACCTATCTGGTGAACATCATCCGCAAGATCGAGAAGAACGCCGGCGAGCAGGACCCCGCCGGCATCCACCCGCTCTACCAGGACCTGCTCGCCGAGCTCAAGAAGCGGCCGCAGCAGGCGCAGGCGTTCTATGCCGAACGCCGCGAGGCAGGCAAGTGACCGCGCGCGTCGTCGCCCCCTGCGGGCTCGGTCGCCCGCGGGGGTTCGCCGCGATCGGACTGTTCAACCCGAAGACCGACCACAACGTCGGCTCGGTCATGCGCGCGGCGCAGTGCTACGACGCGGCGCTCGTCGCGATCCAGGGCGATCGCTATCGGAAGGTGAGCACGAACACGCTCGCCGCCGAGCGGCACATACCGCTGCTGCAGGTCGACGACCTGGCCGACGCCATCCCATTCGCCTGCGAGCCAATCGTCATCGAGCTGACCGAGCATGCCGAGAGCCTCGTCACCTTCAAGCATCCGAACAGTGCCTTCTACATCTTCGGACCCGAGGACGGCAGCGTGCCGCCCTACTGGCACAAGTACCGCCAGGTGAAGAGCCCGACTCGCTTCTGCATGAATCTCGCCGCTACGGTCAACGTCGTGCTCTACGACCGCCTGGCCAAGGCGGCGCGCAGCGCGTGATTGACATCGCCAGCGTGCGGACCCGGGGACGGCGGAGCCCTGCCCGATGATCCTCCGTCCCTACCAGTCCGCCGGCGTGGACGCCATCCACGACGCCTTCGCGGGCGGCGCGCGGCGCGCGCTGTACACCTTGCCGACCGGCGGGGGCAAGACCGTCATCTTCGCCGAGATCGCGAAGCTCGCCGCGGCCGCGCGCACCAGGACCGGGATCCTGGTGCACCGCGACACCCTCCTGCGCCAGGCCTCGGACAAGCTGCGCGAGTTCGGCGTGCCGCACTCCATCATCGCGCCCGGGCGGCGCAACTTCGGCGACGCCGTCCAGGTCGCTAGCGTGCAGACGCTCGTCCGGCGCCTAGACCGCCACGAGTTCGACTTCCTGATCCCGGACGAGGGGCACCACGCCGTCAGCCCGACCTACCAACGCATATTCGCCCGCTACCCCAGCGCGCACGTGCTCGGCGTCACGGCCACGCCGATCCGGACCGACGGCCAGGGCCTGAGCGCGGTCTACGAGCGCCTGGTGGCCGGGCCCTCGGTCGGTGAGCTGATCGCCGACGGCTACTTAGTCGAGCCCGTCTACGTCGGCGCCGAGAAGCTCGTCGACCTCAGCACGATCCGCACGCGCATGGGCGACTACGACCAGCGCCAGCTCGCCGAGGCCATGGACAGCTCCGAGGTCACCGGGGACGCGGTCGAGCACTACCGCAAGTACTGCCCGGGCTCGCCGGCCGTCGCGTTCTGCGTCAGCATCAAGCACGCCGAGGACGTCGCCGCGGATTTCGCGCGCGCGGGCTACCGGGCCGCCAGCGTGTCGGGCAACGACGACATCCACACGATCCGCCGGCGCACGCTGGGCCTCAGCGACGGCTCGGTCCAGGTCCTCGCCAGCTGCGACCTGATCTCGGAGGGCTTCGACGCGCCGGGCGTCGTGTCGGCGATCCTGCTGCGCCCCACGAAGTCCCTCGTCGTCTACCTGCAGCAGGTCGGCCGCGCGCTGCGCCCGATCTACGCGCCGGGCCACGACCTGAGCACGCGCGAGGGCCGCCTGGCCGCGATCGCTGCGTCCGCCAAGCCGCGGGCCGTGGTGCTCGACCACGCCGGCAACTGCTTCCGCCCGGGCTTCGGGTTCGCCGACGACGAGCGCGAGTGGACGCTCGAGGGCAAGAAGAAGCGCGGCGGAGCGAGCGCCGGCGCGTCGGCGATCGCGGTGCGCCAGTGCCCGAAGTGCTTCCTCTGCCACCGGCCCGCGGCCTCCTGCCCGGGGTGCGGGCACGCCTACGTCGTGGTGTCCGAGGTCCCCGACGTCGCGGCCGGCCAGCTGGTGGCGATCGACAAGGCGGCGGTCCGCCGCGCCCGGGCGGAGGATATCCGGGCCGCCGAGACGTACGCGGACCTCAAGGTCCTGGCCGACCGCATCGGGCGCAGCCACCAGTGGGCGTGGCGGACGTTCTGCGAGCGCGGCGGCGTCAGCGGGGCGCGGGCGTGAAAAAAAATTTTATCCGGCGTGTTGCCGAATTGTTACGAACGGGGGAATTTTTAATGACCATCGAGTTCAAGAAGGCGGCCGAGGCGTGCGGCCACGCGGCGCCGGTGTTCGGCTGCCGCGGCTGCATCGACAGGGACCGCGAGGCGGCGATCAGCGCGTTCGCGCTGGCGACGCGGCCCCCGGTCTGCCCCGATCACGGGCCGATGATGCTGGGGGAGGCCGACCGCGTGGCGATGACGATCGCGTACGAATGCTCCGAGGACGAGTGCGGGGCGCAAGAGCTGGTGGAGGTCAAATGAGCGCGAGCAAGAACCCGACGTACCTCCGGATGGTGGCCGAGCTGAAGAAGGCCCGCGCTCAGGCCGCCGGCCAGTGCGACGGCTGCGGCGAGCAGCTCGAGGACGCCTACTGCACGAAGTGCTACGTGGCCAAGGGCAGCGTCCAGAAGCTGCGCGCGATCGCGCGCCGGCTCGTCGAGCTGCAGCTGGTCCACGAGCACTGCGGCGTCGACGGCCAGGTCCTGATCGGGGCCTGGCACGACCTGCAGCGCGCGGTCGGCATGGAGCCGGCGTGCCGCGTCTGCGGCTGCACCGAAGAGAAGGCCTGCCCGGGCGGCTGCTCGTGGGCGGGGGTCGGGATCTGCTCGGTCTGCGAGGTCAAATCATGAAGCCCCTCCTAGTCGGTGAAGCCAACCCCTACGGCGCCTCCCCCGCGATGGCGCTCTACCCGCTGCCCGAGGGGGCCAGCGGCGACCGGCTCTGCCGGCTCATCATGCGCCTCAAGCGCGGTGAGTACATGCAGCGGTTCGACCGCGTGAACCTGTGCCCCGAGCGCTGGTCGCAGCCCCAGGCCAGGTCGCGCGCGGCCGAGCTGCTCGCCGGCGCCAACGACCAGCTCGTGCTCCTCGGCTCCAAGGTCTGCTCGGGGTTCGGGCTCGAGTACTTGCCGTTCACGTCGGGCCGCTTCGCCGGCAGCGACAAGCAGTACGTGATCCTGCCGCACCCGTCGGGGCTCTGCAGGACCTGGAACAACGACGGCGCGTACGACATGGCCCACGCGGCGCTGCGCGCGGCCGGGATCCTCTAGGTGGCCTGCCAGGTGATCCGCCGCAGCGACGGCGTCACGATCCTGTGCGGCCCGGGCGCGTCCCGGCCCGCAGCCCCGACACTCGCCCCCGCCGCCTGCTCGAACTGCGCGGGACACTCTCGGGCATACCACGACGGCCGCCGGCGGGCCCTGCCGTGGCTCGCGCCGTCCCACTGCCGCGCGTGGGTCCCCGAGAACCCGGGCGGCAAGTGCCGCTGCTCCGGCTGGGCGCCGGCGGCCGTCGGGCGCTCTGGTGGCCGCCCGTGAACGCCGAGACCCGCCTGATGCAGCTCATCCGCCTCGAGGCCGGAACCGTGCCGGGCGTGCGGATATTCCGCAACAATGTAGGTTTATTCTACACGCGCCAGGGCACGCCGATCCGCTGCGGGCTCTTCAAGGGCTCGAGCGACCAGATCGGCTGGCGCACGGTCACCGTCACCCCGGCCATGGTGGGACGGCGCGTCGCCCTGTTCGTCAGCCTCGAGGCCAAGGGCCTGCGCAGCGTCGTCGAGCCCGACCAGCAGCACTGGATCGACCAGGTCCGCGCCGCCGGCGGGCTGGCGGGTGCCGCGTGGACGCCCGAGCAGGCGCGGGAGATCCTCTGTGGTCGCTGACCGCATCCGCCCCGACGACTCGCCCGCACTGGCCTGGGCGCGCTACTACCTGCAGCTGGGCCTGCGCCCCGTCTGCCTGGCGCCCCGCAGCAAGGTCCCGTCGAAGGGCTACGCCATGAAGTCCTACCAGACCCAGGCGCCCACGCCCGAGGACCTCGCCTCGTGGTTCGCCGACGGCCGCGCCAACGTGGGGCTCCTTCTCGGCCGCGGCGTCGTCGCCGTGGACTTCGACGGCCCCGGCGCCGAGCAGCTCTTGGTCGACGCCGGCGTGGAGCTCCCGGGCGACGCCCCCCGCAGCGCCACGGCACACGGCGCCCACGTGCTCCTGCGGGTCCCGGGCCCGGTCGGCAACCGCGTCGAGATGCTCGCCTCGGCCGAGAAGCGCCCGGACGGCAAGCCCGTCTGCCAGGTGGACATCCGCGGCGACGGCGGCTACATCGTCGCCCCGCCCAGCACCCACCCGAGCGGGCACGTCTACGAGTGGGACCTGCGCCCGGGACGCTCGATCCCCGAGGCCCCCGCGAGGCTGCTCGAGCTCATCGCCTCCACCGGGGGCAGCGCCGGCCCAGGCGCCCCTGGGACCGCCCAGGCTGCCCCAGGCGGCCCGCAGGCCCCCAACTGGGTCACCGCGGCCCTCAGGGGCGTCCGGCAGGGCCTGCGGGACGTCACCTGCACGAAGCTCGCCGGCTACTTCCTCGGCAAGCAGATCCCGGTCGACATCGTCCGCGAGCAGCTCTACGCCTGGGCCGGCCGCTGCACCCCGCCCTTCGGCCGCGACCAGGTCGACAAGTGCGTCCAGTCGGTCGGGCGCAAGGACGCCGCCGCCCGCGACGCCGCCCGCGCGACCGCCGAGGCCCACGCCGGCGACCCGCCCGAGTTCCAGGTCCTGGGCTACAACAAGGGCGACTACTTCTACCTGCCGCGCGGGTCCCGGCAGGTCGTGGCCCTGCGCGCCGAGCAGCACAGCAAGCTCCAGCTGCTGCGCCTGGCCCCCCTGCAGTACTGGGAGCGCGAGTTCGCCGGCCGGCAGGGCGTGCAGTGGGACATGGCGGCCAACAAGCTCCTCCGGGCCTGCGAGGCCGCCGGCGTCTACGACGTCTCGCGCATCCGCGGCCGCGGCGCGTGGTGGGACGCCGACAGCGGCGGCTCGATCCTGCACGTGGGCGACGCGCTGGTGATCGGTGACGCGCGCGTGCTGATCGGCGCGCAGCCGCCCGGGCGCTACATCTACGAGGCCGCGCCGCCCATCCCCGTCACCGTCGAGGACCCGCTCAGCGACGACGAGGCGCACCAGCTCATCGACATCTGCGGGCTCATCAACTGGGAGCACGACATATCCGCGTCGCTGTTCGCCGGCTTCTGCGCGGTGGCCCCGGTCTGCGGCGCCCTCGCGTGGCGGCCGCACATCTGGCTCACCGGCGGCGCCGGCACCGGCAAGACCTGGGTCATGGACAAGATCGCCCGGCGCCTGTTCGGCGCGCTGGGCCTGGCCGTCCAGTCCGAGACCACCGAGGCCGGTCTGCGGCAGACCCTCGGCCAGGACGCGCTCGCGGTCACCTTCGACGAGATCGAGGGCGACGACGAGCGCGCCGCCCAGCGCGTCCAGAACGTGCTGGCGCTGGCCCGGCAGGCGGCCTCCGAGACCGGGGCGGTCATCATGAAGGGCTCGCCCCTGGGCGACGCGAAGACCTACCGCGTGCGCAGCTGCATGGCGTTCGCCTCGATCGGCGTCGGCGTCGAGAAGTACGCCGACACGACGCGCGTCTCGATCCTGTCCATGCTCGACAAGAACCGCGTCGAGGGCGCGGCCGCGCGCTTCAAACAGCTCGACGGCCTGGTCGGCGACGTGCTGACCGACGCCTACGCCCAGCGCTTCGTGGCGCGCAGCATCAGGCTGGTGCCGCAGATCCGGGCCAACGCCCGCACCCTGGCGGCCGCCGGCGCCGAGGCGATCGGCACGCAGCGCCTGGGCGACCAGATCGGGGCACTCCTGGCCGGCTGCTACTCCCTCTACGCCGACGACCTGCTCACGCCGGCGCAGGCGCAGGAGTGGGTCGGCAGCCAGGCCTGGGCCGAGCAGAAGCAGATGCAGGACGTCACCGACGAGCAGCGCTGCCTGCAGCGCATACTCGAGCACGTGGTGCGCGTGCAGACCCACAAGGGGCCCGCGGACCGCTCGGTGGGCGAGCTCGTGCGCGCGACGATGGCGCTCTCGAACGACCACGTCACGACCGGCGAGGCCGAGCAGATCCTCTGGCGCATGGGCATCCGCGTCGACCAGCACGGCAACGACCAGAACGTGTTCACGATCTCGAACACGCACACCGCGATCGCGGACATGCTGCGCGGCACCCCCTGGGCCCGCGGGTGGGCCCGCGCGCTCAGCCGCGTGCGGGGCGCGGCGCCGACCGCCGACAAGGTCCGCTTCGGCGCGGTCAAGAGCCGGGGCACCGAGATCCCGCTCGAGGTGCTCGAGTGAAATTGTCCCCGTTGTCCCCGTTGTCCCCGGCCCGCGAGGCATACGTGTGCGCGCGCGGGCGCGCGGGCGCGCGTGTATATCTCTTTCTAAAAGGTGGGGACATTGGGGACAAATCGAAAAAGATCAATGCCTGTATGGCTGGAAATGTCCCCAGGGCGTTTTTTTCGCCGGGGACATGTCCCCAGAAAGCGGGGACAAATGAAGAAAACTAAGCAGCAGAGGTGGAAGCAGCGCAATCCCTGGGCCCGCTACGTCGAGTTCGCTCGACGCCGCTGCGCTGACGCTGATCCCCAAGGGCCCTGGTACCACTACTACTACGCGAAGGGCGTCGAGGTCCGCCTCACCGCCAAGGATCTCGCGGCGATCTGGCACCGCGACAGCGCGGCCAAGATGAAGAAGCCCTCGCTCGACCGGATCGACGAGGACGGCCACTACGAGATCGGCAACGTCCGCTTCGTCGAGTTCGCCTGGAACAGCCGGCGCGCGTGGGACCCACTGCTCAAGAGATCGACCCCCGATTTATCCGCACCCAATTTCGCATAGGAGACCAAGACCATGTCGACGACCACGCTGTTGAAGCTCAAGCCGAAAAATCTGTTGACGCACCCGCGGAACATGCGGCGATTCTACCCGTCGGAGCAGGTCCGCGAGATGGCCAACTCAATCCTCGCGGTCAACGGCGTCCTGCAGCCGCTGATCGTCGTCAAGGCCGACGAAGCGCACCGCTGGATCGTCGTCGACGGCAACATGCGCCTGGCCGCGGCCCGGCTGCTCGAGGACAGGTGCCCGCAGCTCGACTGCAGGGTCGTCGACCAGTCCGAGGCCGAGCAGATGGTCGCGATGATCGTCGCCAACAAGGCGCGCTACGAGGTCGACCCGGTCAGCGAGGGACTCCACTACAAGGCCCTGCAGGCCGAGGGCATGAGCGTCCGCGACATCTCAAAGCAGACCGGCATCTACGAGATCCGCATCAGCAACCGCCGCGCGCTCGCGGACCTTCCCGAGTCGATCCAGAAGCTGATCGTCGACGGCAAGCTGCCGTCCGACGTCCGCTCGACGAGAGCGCTGCTGGGTCTGCCGACCGAGAAGATGATCAAGCTCGCCGAGCGCCTCTCACAGAACCCGAACATCAAGATCAAGACGATCATCGCCGCGGCCGAGAAGCTCGGAGCGGCGAAGAGGGTCGGCGGTCGCCCGCGCAAGAGCCCGGCCGCCGAGATCTCGGGCGCGAGCTCCGGTAAGGGCAGGACGTGCGCTTCAGACCTCCGCGAGGCCGCGAAGAAGGCCTGCCACAGCTGCAACCAGTACGAGGGCGAACTGCGCAAGACGGCGGAGCCGGCGTGGGCCATGGTCGTCCACGCGGCCGACAAGACCTGCACCGCCTGCCCGCTCAAGGACATGCAGAACATCTGCGGCAGCTGCCCGGCCGTGCAGCTGCTCAAGAGGCTCGTCAACCGTGAGTGAGATCGACGAGATCGAGGAAGCTGCGGCACTCGCCGAGGTCGAGACCGGAGCTCGAGGTGCCAGCACACTGCGCCTGTGCCGGACCGACAGCGGCAAGCTGGCCTCACGCCGCTGGACGGACGAGGAGAACGACTACATCCGGGAGAGCCACGGCCGGATCAGCGAGCACGTGATCGCCGGGCACCTCGGGCGATCGGAGCTCTCGGTCCACCTCCACATCGAGCGCGACCTGCATCTGGTCGCGGCCTCGAAGGCTCCGAATATCCTCACAGCCGAGCAGGTCTCCTGGGGACTGGGCATGGGCTGCGGCAAGTCCGTGCACCGGCTGATGGACGGCGGGCTCATGCCGCACCGCAAGCTGCCGGAGAAAGAGCGCGGGCGCAGCAGGACGCGCATCGTCGACCGCCAGGCGCTGCTCCTCTGGATGCTCAAGCCCGAGCACTGGGTCTACTTCAAGCCCGAGCGCGTGGGCACGCTGCGGCAGCAGGGCGCTCGCGGAGTCGCGGAAAACTACGACTTCGCGTTCTGGGAGGACGCGCGCGAGCTCGTGCTCAAGGCACGCTCTGCGTGGAAGGACGAGTGGCTCACGCCCGGGCAGGTCGCTCTCGCTCTCGGATACAAGAACGCGCGGACCGGAGCGCACAGTCTCAATACGGCGATCCACCGCGGGACCCTCAAGGCGACGCGGTGGGGGAACTGGTGGATCCTCCGCAGCGACCTGCCGGCGAGCGGCATGACCATCAACGTCTTCGGCAAGATCGTGCCGAAGGTCAAGCCCAAGTACGCCTGCCCGCGCGGGATGGCGCGGCACGTCAACCTCAGCACGTGCATGAAGCTCCGATTCTGCCGCGAAGCGAAGGCCGTCGAAGCGGCGGCTCCGGCGCACGACCACAAAATAAACTGCAGCAAGAACTGCAGCGCGAGGAAATAGACCATGGCCGATAAACTCCGAACCGTAAACCTGCAGCAGAAGCCCGAGGCCGAGTACGTCCCGACCGAGGTCATCGCCCAGTCGATCGCGGAAATATCCGCGGCGTTCAAGCGCGTCAAAGCCGGCCGGCTCAACGACCGCGCGCTCGAACTCCTGGTGCACGCCGCCTGCAAAGGCACCGCCCTCTCGGACGTGCGCAGCGTGCTCGAGGTCCTCCCCGAGCTCGAGCGGCTCTACCTGAGGGCGCCCAAGTGACCGAGCGCGCCGCGAAGCTGCTCTGCTTAGGCCTGCTGCTCTGGGCCTGGGCCGCGATCGAGCGGATCGACCGAGCCCACGCCCCCATCCTGGCGGAGTTGCGGGCGAAAAAGGAGACACGACGATGAAGAAGAGGTGCGAGATCATGGTCCGGGCCGGCACGTACCGCGCGCCGGGGCAGTGCGAGAAGAGGAGGCGGCTGCGGGCGCTCAAGCTCGGCGGCGTGGCGGTCACGGTATGCACGGTGCACGCGCGCGTGCTCGACAGGGGAAGGCGGCTCGAGGTGGCGCGATGAGGGGGCTAAGAAACGCTAATCCCCGCGCCCAGAACAAGGCGATGCGGGACCTGCTGCAGATCCTGGCGCACAGCAAGGCCGCCGGCTACCACCTGCGGCGAGCGGAGCAGCTGTCGAAGGACCGCTACCAGCACGACCTGGCGAACGACTTCATGGCGGCGCACGGAGCACTCGCGCCGGCCGAGGCGAAGGCGGAGCGGACCTACGGGGCGGCGGCCCGCGGCGCGGTGCGGAGGGCGCGGTGAACAACGAGGTCCGCGACTACGCGCTCGAGAGCGGCGCGTTCGTGATGATCTACCCGCCGGTCGCGCCGCGCATCCTGCCGGAGGCGGCGCGCGAGGAGATGGTCGGCGGCTTCAAGAAGATATTCGGGGCCGGGAACTGGCCGAGCCTCGGGTGAGCACCGGCGGCCGGGGACCAACCCCGGCGGGAACACGGAGAAAGAGAATGACAACGCTGCTGGATGAAATCGAAGGACCGCGCAAGAGGTATCAGATAATCGCCGTCGTATTCTTGCTCGCGTTCATCTACAAGGTGTGGAACGAGCGCCACATGACGGGCGAATATCACGACTGGGTCGTTGAGACGCGTCGGTCTGCTGCGGCGCTCGAGCGGATCGCGTACGAGGCCGAGGAGAGGCACATCCACGCGGGCGCGGGGCGCCCCGCTCAGGCTAATCCGAAGCAGCTCACGGCCAAGGAGAATGGAGAACTCTGGACGACGTGCGCGCCCGGCGTGACGGGGCGCATCAAGGACTGCGCGCAGGTTCAGAAGGAGATGGGGATATACCCGTGGCCCAACGTGTCCGGCTCCGAGACCGAGCGCGCGCGGGCCGAAGCCCTGGATGCCCGCCCGCCGTGCCTCGAGAAGCGCGACGGCATGTGGTTCGGCCGGGACCTCGAGTCGGGGTGTGCTCGATGATCGGCTACCTCGTCGTCTGGATGTTCTTCTCGATGCGAAATCCCGCAGCCACTTCGGAGCAAAACACCGATCACGTGGAGAGCCGTCTGGTCAAGACGCCCGAGGCCGCATGTCGAGCTCTCAGGGGCGTCGGCACGGAGCACGTCGTCTATCGCGTCGTCGTTAAAAAATCAGGAGACTTCGCGCTCGACTACGAACTTGAGCGCGTGGAGCTCGTCTGCGCGAGGGGGGCCAAATGATTCGATTACTCATTGTTGTGGTGGCGGTCGGGCTGGCCGGCTGCGGGCGCAACAGCGTGCAGCCGGATGTCGTTCCCTGCGCTGGCTGTCCTTACGGTCACCAATGCGATTTGACCACCGGGAAAGCTGTACGCCCGGTTGTCAAGCGGCCCGCGTACACCGACGCGCAGATTGAGGCCCTGGCCCGCAAGGGGTGTCAGCGCTTCCACTTCGTAGACGCGTGCGTCGAGAACGTTGCCAGCTCCCTGAAGAAGCAGGTCATCTACTGGGAAGCGATGGGGATCGCCGTGGAGATCTCCGACAGCGGTCACGTCCTCTGCGAGGACGGCATGAACCCGCACAATGAGTGCAAGCGCCGCCCGGGTTTTGAGGAGAACATGAAGGTCAACGAGTTCTTCGACGTGCACATGAAGGGCGAGGGAGGTAACAGCCCGTGAACAATCAGAGAATGCCTCGCAAATGGACGCGCACCGGGATCTGGACCGACGCTCCCAAAATCGAGATGAGCCGCGGCCGTCCGCTCATCATGCAGCCCGACGCTCCCGCCACCATGGAGATTGTGCACGACGTGGCGCGCATGCCGGCGTCGTCACCCAAGGCGCACGTGGAGCGGGCCGACTTCGCCGTCAAGGTGAGGGGGTTCTCTCTATGACCGAAGCCCGCAAGAAGTCCTCCGCCCTCCGCTTCCGCGAGCTGCTCGACGCCGGCGTGCCGCGCAAGAAGGCGCTGCTGCAGGTGCGCGACGAGATCCGTGCCGTCGACCCGGACCTCCCGAACAGCCGCACGTCGATCTACGCGTGGTGCAAGAAGTGGGGGGTGAGCACGAGATGAACATCGAATACGAGGTCCGCGCCGCGAAGGGCGGGGAGCTGCTCGGGTACCTCTCGGTCGAGCGGCCCCGGGAGAACATCAGGAGGATGATTTACATGGAGATGGGGAGCAGGCTCGACTTGAAAGAGGTCGTGGTGCCATTCGCTCAATTTGTCCACGGCGGCAAATCTTACAGGTGCTTTCGCGTGACGAAGCGGCTTTTTGAGAAGGTCCGCAAGCTGGAAACCTTCCGGCACTGCTAAACACTGGCCGGACGAATCCGGACAAATCCGGACGGGATAACGCGTGACGAAATCATGACGCGCTGTTAAACTGTTCGCACGCGGTCGGCCTGGACAGCTGGTCGCGGTCGCAGAAGCGCGGGGCGTTGCTCAGTCAATTTATGAGCAATGCCCCGACCCGTTTTGAGTCGCGCTCCCGCGCACTCATTGTCCAGGCGCCCCGCGCGCGGTTGGTCTCCCGTGCGGGGCGCCCCTCGCTCTCAAACCCGCCCCACTCCCTCACTACCACGCTAGGAACCGGAGTCTGGCCGGCGGGTCCCCTCTGATGGCAGCCGCCCGGCACATCCGCTTCGCGCAGGAATACGCGATCGACCTGGACGGCACCGCGGCCGCGATCCGGGCCGTGTACTCGCAGAAGG
>JAQTNG010000077.1 GCA_028714015.1 Elusimicrobiota bacterium
CACCGCCTCGACGCGGTTGAGCATCCCCTCCTGCAAACGGCCGGCCTTCACGAAGTGCTTGGCGGCCTGGAGTATGCCCTTGTTCATCGCGAGGTTGTTGTGGCCGGTGGCGATGATCAGGTTCGCCCAGACCATCAGGCCGTTGGCGTCGATCTTGTAGTGGTGGATCAAGGTCCCGCGCGGCGCCTCGGAGACGCCGACGCCCTCGCGGGCGTTCGCGCCGGCGACGGCGCGCACGTCGGGGTCGAGGAGGCGCGGGTCATTGAGCAGCGCCTCCATCTCCTCCAGGCAGCCCACGATCTCGACGAGCCGCGCGTAGTGCTGGTGGAATGAGCTCGAGACGGGGCCGGTCTCGGTCTTGCGGTACTCGGCGAACGCGCGGTCGGCCTTGGGCGTGCCGAAGCCCTTGGCGGCGTTGAGGCGCGCGAGCGGCCCGACGCGGTAGAGCCCGGCCGGGTAGCCCAGGTGCTTGTAGTAGGGGAATTTCAGGTACGACCAGTCCTCGACCGCCTCGCCGATCACGTCGGCGTATCGAACCGGATCGATCTCGCGGACGACCTTGCCTTCCGGGTTGACGACCGTCAGACGCCCGTCGTAGTGCTCCCAGCGTCCGTTCTCGTCGAGAAGCGCGACGTAGTGCGAAGGGAACTGGCCGAGCAGGCGGATCTCCGAAACGAACCGCGGCAGCAGCGGGACGAACCACGCGAGCGTGCGGTCGGCGATCGTCACCGCCTCCGGCAGGAGGGCGCGGATCTGCTCGCGCTTCTCGGCGGTCAGCGGCGCGGCGACGCCGCCGGGGACCACCCAGGCCGGGTGGATGCGCTTGCCGCCCAGGATCTCGATGACGCTCTGGCCGAACCGGCGCAGACTGATCCCGTCGCGCGCAGTCTGGGGATGGGCCGCGGCCAGGCCGAAGATGTTGCGCTTCGCGGGCTCGGAGTCCATGCCCAGGAGCAGGTCGGGGCTGGAGAGGTGGAAAAAGCTCAGCGCGTGCGACTGAACGATCTGGGCCAGGTTCATCAGCTTGCGCAGCTTGACCGCCGTCTCCGGTATGCGCACCGCCATCAGGGCGTCGCAGGCCTTCGCGGAGGCCGTCAGGTGGCTGACCGGGCAGATCCCGCAGATGCGGGCCATCAGCGACGGCATCTCCTGGAACGGGCGGCCCTCGACGAACTTCTCGAAGCCGCGGAACTGCGTGATGTGCAGGCGCGCGTCTTCGACCTCGTCGCGCTCGTTGAGGTGCAAGGTGATCTTCGCGTGGCCTTCGATGCGGGTGACGGGATCGATCTCGATGATGCGTGCCATGGCGGCTCCTATCCGAAATGGGCGAGGCTGTCCAGGTCGGGCTTGCGGCCCGCCAGAAGCTCCGAGACCGCGTGGTGGATCAAGTCCGCCGAAGGCGGACAGCCCGGGAGAAAGACGTCCACCGAGACGAACTCGTGCAGCGGCCGCGAATGCGGGAGAAGGGCGGGGATGACCCGGTCCGGGACCTTCTGATTGATGTCCGCGTTCTCCAGGTACGCGCGCGCCAGCACGGCCTCGCGTCCGAACTGGTTCCGCATCCCGGGAACGTTCGAGGTGACCGCGCAGTCGCCCAGGGCGACGAGGATCTTCGTGCGGGCGCGGATCACCTTGGCCTTTTTCAGGTCGTCCTCGGTGCTGACGGCGCCCTCGACGATGGTCACGTCGACGCCCTCGGGAAACTGCTTGATATCCACGAGCGGGCTGTAGACCAGTTCGATCTTATCGGCGAGCGCCAACAGGCGCTCGTCCATGTCGAGGAAGGACATGTGGCAGCCGGAGCAGCCGTCCATCCACACCGTCGCGACGCGCGCTTTGCTCAAGGGTGTTCCTCCCGCATCATCGTCAGGTAGGGCAGCCAGTCGCGGCGCTTTCGCATCTCCGCGACCGACTTTCCCTTCTCGGACAGCGCGCCGGTCGGACAGACCTGCACGCATTTGCCGCAGCTCGTGCAGCTCTCCGAGGCGCCCCACGGCTGATTGAGGTCGGTGATCACCCGCGAGGTGATGCCCCGGCCCATCACGTCCCAGGTGTGGGCGCCCTCGACCTCGTCGCAGACGCGCACGCACCGGGTGCACATCACGCAGCGGTTGTGGTCGAGCGTGAAGCGCGCGTGCGAGGCGTCCACCGGCAGCGCCGGATACAGGTACGGAAAGCGCACGTGGTCGATGCCCAGGCTCTGCGCGAGGCCCTGCAGGTCGCAGTGGCCGTTCGACACGCAGACCGAGCAGATGTGGTTGCGCTCCGAGAGCAGGAGCTCGACGATCATCTTCCGGTACTTGGCCAGACGCTCCGAGTCCGTGGTCACCTGCATCCCTTCGGACGCCTTGAGCACGCAGGCGGCCTGGAGCTTTGGGGAGCCCGCGACCTCGACGAGGCACAGGCGGCACGCGCCGACGACGGACAGTCCCTCGAGCGCGCACAGCGTCGGTATCTTGGCGCCGTGCTCGCGCGCGACCGAGAGCACGGTCTGGTCGGGGCGCGCGGTGACGTCTTTTCCGTCGATCATGAAGGTGACGACTCCGGCGGCGGGGGTCATGCGGGCACCTCCTGGGACATCTTGCAGTGGCCGGCGGGGCATTTCCGGTCCCGGATGTGGGCCTCGTACTCGTCGCGGAAGTAGCGCAGGGTCGTCAGCACCGGGTTCGGCGCGGACTGGCCGAGCCCGCACAGGCTGGTGCTGCGAACCATGTCGCACAGCTCCTCGAGGCGGCCGAGGTCGGCGGGCTGCGCCGTGCCGCGGGTGATGCCGGACAGGATGCGGTGCATCTGCGCGGTGCCCACGCGGCACGGAACGCACTTGCCGCAGGACTCGCCCATGCAGAAATCCATGAAATAGCGCGCGACGTCCACCATGCACGAGGTCTCGTCCATGATGATCATGCCGCCGGAGCCCATGATGGAGCCGACGCTCATGAGAGAGTCGTAGTCGATCGGCATGTCGAGGTGCTGGGCCGGGATGCACCCGCCCGACGGCCCGCCGGTCTGCACGGCCTTGAACTTGCGGCCCTCCGGTATGCCGCCGCCGATGTCGAAGATGATCTCGCGCAGGGTGATGCCCATCGGGACCTCGATGAGCCCCGTGTTGACGACGCGCCCGGAGAGCGCGAACACCTTCGTGCCCTTGCTCTTCGCAGTGCCGACCGCCGCGTACCAGGCTCCGCCGTTGCGGACGATCGGGGCGATGTTCGCCAGCGTCTCGACGTTGTTGATCAAGGTCGGACAGCCCCACAGACCCGACTGGGCGGGAAACGGCGGGCGCGGGCGCGGCGTGCCGCGGCGGCCTTCGACGGACGCCATCAGCGCCGTCTCCTCGCCGCAGACGAACGCGCCCGCGCCGAGGCGGACCTCCACCTTGAAGCTGAAGCTCGAGCCGCCGATGCGGTCGCCCAGCAGGCCGAGCTGCTCGGCCTGGCGGATGGCCTTGCGCAGGCGCGAGAACGCGAGCGGATACTCCGCGCGCACGTACACGTAGCCGCGCGTGGCGCCCACGGCGTAGGCCGCCAGCGCCATGCCTTCGAGGACCCGGTGCGGGTCCCCCTCCATGACGGAGCGGTCCATGAACGCTCCGGGGTCGCCCTCGTCGCCGTTGCAGATGACATACTTCTGCGTTCCCGCGGCCTTGGCGACGGTCGCCCATTTCAGGCCGACCGGGAATCCCGCGCCGCCGCGTCCGCGCAGGCCGCTCGCTGAGACCTGCGCCACGATATCGGCCGGAGGCGTCGCGGCCAGCGCGTTGAGCAGGGCGGAGTAGCCCTCGGCGCCGATGTACTCCTCGATGTTCTCGGGATCGATGAGGCCGAGGTTCTCCAAGACTATCTTCTTCTGCCGGGTAAAAAACGGGTTGTCGGAGGGCAGGCGCAGGCGCTCGACAGGCGCCCCGCCGAGGCCGGCGACGAGCTCGCCCGCGTCCTCGGGGCGCACCCCGCGATAGAGGACCTCCTCCGGCCCGACCGAGACGATGGGGCCGCTCGCGCACATGCCGGGGCAGCCGACGCGCGCGACGGCGACCGACCCGGAAAGGCCGCGCGCCGCGACCTCCTTCGACAGGGCTTCCTGAACGACATCGCTGCGCATCGAATGGCAGCCGGTGCCCTGGCAGACGCGGACGACGCGCGCGCGCGCGGCCGCGCCGTCGCGGACCTTCGCGGCGAGAGCCTGCAGTTCCTCAAGAGTCATGTTTCAGCCACTCCTCGACCTCGGCGATCAGCGCGCCGGTCTTGATCTTGCCGTGCATCGCGCCGTCGAGCACGGCGGCGGGCGCCATGCCGCACGAGCCGAGGCAGCGCGCGGTCAGCAGGGACACCTTGCCGTCCGGAGTCGTCCGGCCGGCCTCGATGCCGAGGCGCTTCTCGACGGCGTCCACGAGACCCTGCGCGCCCTTGATGTAGCACGCGGTGCCCATGCACACGACGCAGGCGTGCTTGCCCGGCGGGCGCAAAGTGAAGTGCTGGTAGAAGGTCGCGACGCCGTAAACGAGGCTGTACGGCGCATGAAGGCTGCCGGCGACGAAGCGCAGGGAGTCGTCGTCGAGATATCCGAACGCGTCCTGCACGGCGTGCAGGGTCTCGATCAGCGCGTCGGCGCCGTGGCCGTGGCGGCGCATCGCGGCGGCGACCAGCTTCCAGCGCGGATCATCGGAAGGGACGGGCGGACGGGCGGACGAAATGTTCATGCGCGCCTCCTACCCCGGCCGGGCACGCAACATTGCGGCCTAGAGGCGGATCAGCGCCAGCCGGCCTTGGCGCGCGCGATCGCGGGGCGGCCCTCGCCGAAGCGGAACAGGATCGAGTACTTGAACAGGTCCCCGAGCGCGCTCGACGGAGACCAGGCGAAATCGGCCTCCATCGCGCGCCAGGCCAGGCCGAAGCCGAGCGAGGCGCCCGCGAGGCCGCCCGCGTCGGAGCGGCCCGTGTTGTAGCCCGCGCGGACGGCGGCCGAAAGGCCCGCGGCCGGCGTCCACCTGCGCTCCACGCCGATTCCCAAACCGGGCGCGTCCTGCTTGGGCAGGTCGAGCTGGGCCGCGATCAGCCAGCCCTCGCGCGGGCGATATGATCCGCCCGCGTAATAGACCGTCGGCAGAGGATCGGCGACCATGGAATAGCGCAGGCTGCCGCCGAAGCCGCGCACGCCCGCGCCGGCCGAGCCCTTCTCCCCCTTCCACAAGAAGCCGCCGTCCCAGGTCAGCGCGGTGGCGCGCGCGGTGTCGAGGGCGGAGTCCACGAATTTCGCGGTGCCGCCGAAGGCCATACGGGTGCCCGCCGGACTCCAGCCGTAGGACAGGGCGTAGGCGCGGTCGGACGAGGCGAAGGTGCCGCTCGGCGAATCGGTCTCGACGAGGCCGCGCCGCTCGATGCCCGACGCCGACAGGCCGTACACGGAGAGCGCCGTCACGCCGTAGGCGTTGGTTCTCAGGGGCGTGTCCCGCCAGCTCAAAACGGGGACCGCGAGCACGGCCGCGTCGTAGGAGATGCCCGCGAAGCGCGACTCGTGCGCGGCCGCCGCCTCCACGCGCTCGAGGAAGCCCAGCCCGGCCGGGTTGTACCACGCGGCGTAGGCGTCGTCGGCGACGCCGCCCAGCGCCTCGCCCATCGCCGAGCCGCGCGCGCCGGGGGCCAGGCGCAGGAAGGCGGCGGCCGCCGTGCCCTTGCCCGCGGAGCCCGCGCGCGCGGGCCCGGCGAGCGGGAGCGTCAGCAAGGCGGCGAGAAGAAGCGGCCTCATTTGATCACCGCCATCTTGAAGCTCTTGCGCTTGGAGCCGATCTCGATGACCCCGACGTACAGGCCGCTCGCGACGTCGCGGCCGCCGTCGTTGCGCCCGTCCCAGCCCTGATAGTAGGATTGCCCGGCCGCGAGCGTGCCCATGTCGAGCGTGCGGATCAGGCGGCCGGTCGCGTCGAACACGCGCAGCTTGCCCTGGCCGGACAGGCCCGGCGGAACCCCGACGCGGACCATGGTGCCCCGCACGCTCTGGGCGCCCGCTCCGTGGATCGTCGTCACGGACTTGATCTGCAGATCGAACGGGTTGGGGAAGTTGTAGGCCTCCAGGTCTCCGGCATGGGCGGCGCCGCCGATGGCGCCCGCGCCGGAGGCGAGCAGGACGAAGGTCGAGAAATGGCCGACGTTCAGCGTGACCGAGCGCGCCGCCGTGTCGAGCACGGCCGCCCCGCCGAGCGCGTCGGGCTGAAGGACATACTGCCCCGAGCCGGGGTTGTACCAGTAAAGGTTCAGCCCGGAGGGGTCGGTCACGGCGCTCGAGTAGACGACCGTGAGCTGAGCGGGCCGCGCCAGGTTCGACGGCACGCCGGCCGGCAGCTCGATCTCGTAGAAGTCGCTGCGCGCCGGCAAGGTCGCGGGCAGGGCCGCCGCGGCCGCGCGCAGCGACGCCGGCAGAGAGGCGGCCGAGACGCCGGACGCCGAGGAGGCGCGCCGCAAGATCACCGTCACGGTCGAGGAGGCGTCGACGGCGAACACGCCGCGCGGCAGGACCAGGCGGGCGGCGTCGCCGCCGCCGATCAATACCCCGCCCGCCGCGTTGGCCACGGCCGCGCGATGCGCGCCCGTCTCGCCGGCGTAGAACGCGGCGGTCGCCGTCGCGACGAACTCGCGGGCCGCCGCGGGATCGACGGCGTCGTAGTCGAGGGCCGAGGTCGGAGCCGACGCCCGCAGCGTGAAGCTCGACTCGCCGACGCCCGCGTCGTAGTCCACGGTGAGGCTGCGTCGGTCGCTCGAGAGCCGCGCGCCGGACAGGACGCCGGAGGCCGAGACCGTCGAGACGACCAGAGACGGATCGTCGTCGGCGACGGAGCGCGCCCGCAGCGGGCGCGAGAAGAGGAACTCCACCGTGGTGCGCAGGCCGGTCCGGCGCGAACGCGCCGAGATCGTCGGCGCGGGCGGGCGCACGACGAGGTCGAGGACCCGGGCCTCGGCCGTGCTGACGAGCACGACGGCGGCGCCCTCGGCGGGCATGGAGGCCTCGTCGTCGGCGGTGAGCGCCAGGACGCGGTAGGTCCGGCCCGCGCGCAGGCCGCCGATCCTGTAGGCGACGGCGGCGCGCGCCGACGCGTCGCGCGTGACCGAGCCGTAGATGAACTCGGACAGGTCGGGCGTGACGGCCGCGACCGCGCGCAGCTCGTCGTCGGGGACGGGCGAGCCGTCGGGAAGGCGCAGCGAGCCCGAGACCGCCCCGCCGCCGCCGAGCGCGAGCGTCCCGAGATCGGCGAGCGCGCCGGTCAGGGCCACCGAGCGGACCAGGGCCGCCTGGCCGGACGCGGTCACCGTCAGGCGATAGGAGCCGGTCGCGAGCGAAGGAATCGAGAAGCGGCCGTCGGGCTCGGTGCGCAAGGCAAGGTCGGCCAGAGGGTCGTCCGCCGGCGTCACGCCGGCGCGCTGCAGGAACAGCGCCGCGCCCGGCGCCTCGGCGGCGGCGCCGCCGAGCGCCGAGAACAGGGGCGCGCCGTCGGAGGAGGCGACGCGCCCGGTCAAGGTCGCGGGCGCCGGGGCGAGCGCGAAGTCCCGCGCGGCCCCGCTCGAGACGTCGAGCGAGGAGACGCGGGACGCGGCGTGGCCGGGGCCGCCCGCCGTGAGGTCGTACCAGCGCACCGACGGGCTCAGGCCGCGCAGCACATAATGGCCGGACGCGTCGGCCGTCGCCGCGGGCCCGTCGCGGCGCAGCTCGGGGGCGCCGGAGCGCAGCGACGAGCGGGAGGCGACGAGCGCGCCGGCGACCGGAAGGCCGGTGACCGCGTCGAGGACCTGGCCCGAGACGGAAGCGCCCGAGAACAAAGGCACCACGCCGAGGTCGGCGGCCTGGCCCGCCGCGACCGTCACGCCGGACACGCGCGCGGGGACGAAGGCGACCCCTCCCGGCGCCGCATCCGAGGGGCCCGCGAACTCCACGTCGTAGGTCCCGGGCAGAAGCCCCGAAATGACGACGCGGCCCTCGGCGTCCACGACCGAGCCGTCGGCGGCCGCCCGGGCCGCGACCGAGCCGCCGGCCGCGTACGGCACGGCCGTCGCGCGCGCGCTGAAGCCCCGCGGCAGGAGGAAAGAATTCTCGGCGGAGACGAGAACATGCTCCACGGTGCCGTCCGGCAGCGGGCGGGCCAAGGACAGGCGCGCGCGGATCGTCGCGGCCGGCACGAGCGCCAGGTCGCGGCCGTCGAGGTCGGAGCCGGCGACGACGACCGCGACCGGGGGCGCGGTCCAGATCACGGGCGCGCCCGGATCGGAGGCGTCGAGGCGGTAGCGCCCGTCCGGTATCCCGTCGAGCGAGTAGGAAGCGCCGTCGGCTCCGCAGGACACGTCGGCCGATCGCGCCGCCCGCCCGTCCTGATCCGTCAGCGTCACGCGCAAGGTCCGGCCGTTCGCGAGCCCGGCGGGCGCCGCCACGCGGCCGGACACGCGCCGGCCGCGGGACAGGCGCAGGGACGCGCTCACGGGCGCGGTGCCCACGACGACGAGCGCTCCGGCCTCCGCCGCCTCCGGGCCGTTCGACGCGTCTTCGTCGAGCTCGCCGGGCACGCGCAGGCGGTACAGGCCGGGCGACACGCCCCCGAACGAGAAGGTCCCGTCGGGATTGACGGCCGCGACGAAGGCGGCCGAGGCGAACGGCGCCGTCGACGCGGCGGGCGCCGCGCAGAGGCCCGCCGCGGAGCCCGCCGCGCGGCGCAGCGGCGGGAAAACGGGGTCGTACGGCAAAAGCTCGGCGCGAAGCGCCGACAGCGTCCGGGGATTGCCGTTGCCGAGAAGGCAGAACGACGCGCTCGGCGCGGCGCCGAGCAGGCCCGGTATCGAGCTCGCGGCCACGGTGAAGGACAAGCCTCCGGCGGTCCTCGACGAGAAGCCGATCAAGCCGGAGTACGACAGGCTGCCGGTCACGGCGAAGGTCGCGCCCGAGACGTCGAGGCTGAGGGCCGCGGTCGTGCCGTCCACGAGCAAGGCGCGCCCGCGGGCGAGGCCGCCGTTGGCGTTGAAGAGGGCGGTCACGCGCGCGCCGCCGGGCGGCAGCGCCGGGGTGAAGAAGGTCGCGCTCGAGCAGTGCAGGAGCAGGAAGGCGCCCGTGACGGTCGAGACCTGGGCGCGCGCCGAGGCCGCGGTCGGCGCCATCGCGGTCCCGTCGCCGAAGACCAGCGGCGCCGCGCCGTCGGGCTCCAAAAGAATGCCGAGGGAGCGGTACGAGCTCGTCGAGCGGCAGGCGCCTGCGGCCAGGGGCGGGACCTGCACGTCCACGCGCAGGCGCGCGTCGAGCTTCGAAAGCGCGAAGGAGACGGCCGCGGTCCCCCCCGCCGCCACGGTCACGGTCGCTCCCTGCGGCGGAGCCAGGCCGAAGCCCGGAAGCGAGGCGCGCAGGGCGTAGGTTCCGGCGTCGAGGCCGGACAGCACGAAGGTGGAGGAGGCGAACGAGACGTGCGCCCCGAGCCTGAGCCGCGCCGCCGCCCGGTCGAGCCGGCCGACGCCGAGCGCCTCGACCTCGACGTCATAGCTGCCGGCGGGGCACGCGGCCGCGGCCCCGCCCGGCGCCGGGAAGCATTGCGTCGCCTGGCGCGTGTCGCCCGGAATCGAGAGCGAGCCGGTGATGCTCGCGCCGAGGCCCGGCGCCAGGTTCAGGCCGAGGACGTCCGCCGTCCCGGCCACGAACAGCGTCGCGGACGAGGCCGTAAATCCGGGCGCGCGCGCGAGCACCGTCCAGGTTCCCGGGTCCAGGCCGTACAGCGCGTACGCGCCGCTCGACGGCCCGGACACGGGCGGCGCCGAGGAGACGAACACGCCGCCGTACGCGCCCGGCTCGGCCATGCCCGTTCGCTGCGCCTGCACCGTGACGAAGGTCCCGTAGGGGACGGTCGTGGGCAGAACCACATAGCCGAACACGTTGGCCTTCTTCGCCAGCGACACGCTCAGGTCCAGGCCCCCCGCGGCGGGAACGATCACCCCGGCCGCGCGCGTGGACAGGCCCAGGTCCGGGATCTCGATGTCCACGTCGTAGAGGCCGGGGGCGGCGGACGCGACGCTCCAGGTGCTCGCCGCGCGCCCGAACAACGGGCCGCCGTCGTCCGAGGAGGCGGAGCCCGAGGAGAGGCGCAGCGAGCCGGAGAAGGCCGCCGTGCCGTCCGGAAGGCGCGCCGTGAACGCGCCCACGACCTCGCGCGGCGACGGCGCCGGCGCCATCAAGGCGACGCGCAGGTAGGCGGTGGCGGGAAAGCCGAGCGTCCCGAGGTCGGCGAGCGGCGACGCGGCCGCGCCCGCCGCGACCGAGGTCGAGAGCGTGACGGCTCTGCCGATCACGACGGCGGCGGTGGCGGCGCTCAGCTCGTAGGCCTGCCCCGGCCGCAGGCCCCTCAGCTCGAAATAGCCCGTCGAGGACGCCACGGCCCACCGTCCGTCGCCCGCGCCCGGGCCGCTCGCGCGCACCCGCGCGCCGGCGCCGCGCGCGCCGAGCCGTCCCATGTAGCCGGCGGTCTCCGGCACCGCGATCTCGAGCCGCCGGTCGACGGCCGCGCCGCCGCCCGCGCGCAGGCGCACCTTGTAGCGTCCGGGCGCCGCGTAGACGGGCGGCGACTGCGTGCGGTCGAGGCCGTCCCAGCCGAGCACGATCGGCCGGCTCGCGTCGCCGGACCCGACCGCCGAGAAGACGGGCCAAGAGAAGTTCAGCGGGTCGCTCGAGACGACCGCCTCCCACGACAGGTCCGGATCGGCGAGCGTGAAGCGGATCTGCGCGGCCGAGCCCGCGGGATCGAACGCGGAGAGCAGCGCGCTCGTCGTGCCGGGAGAGGGCGTGCCCGTGTCGACCGACACGGAGGTGAAGACGGGAAGCGCCGCCCGCAGGCGAACGGGGCGCGCGGCCTCGACCACGATCGGCGCGAAGCCGGAGCCCGCGAAGGTCGCGCTCGCGCGCAGGACGAGGTCGGCGGGCGCGTCGGTCGAGGTCCACACCGAGAACGAAGGCGAAGCGGCGGCGGCCAGCCCCGTCGACAGCACGACGGTGGAGATCGAGACGCCGGCGGCGTTGAAGAACTGGGCGTTCGTGTCGAGGACGGCGCTCCCGCCGCCCAGCACGAACGGCGACAGCGACACCGTCCCGGACGAGACGCCCGGCTTGGGATTGCCGCACAGGTCGGTGACGAGGAACTGCATCGTGGCCGACGCCGTCAGCGGCCTCAGCGACAGCGGCGAGGGGTCGGCGAAGGTCAGGAAGCTCGTGGTTCCGGCGCCGAGCGCGAGGACCGGCGCCGTCGAGACCGGAAGCAAAGTCCCCGACGCGTCGCCGCGCGTCATCACCTCGAAGGACTGGGGCCCGCGGCCGGCGGGGCCGAACGGCGGGCGGGCGCGGTAGGTCAGGACGACGGACTGTCCCGGCAGGTAGGATTGCGCGGAGCCCGTCGCCACGCTGAGCAGCAGCCAGCCCGGCCCGAGCGCCGTCGCGCCCGAGGCGTCCGGCGAGACGATCGCGGAGGCCGCGGCCAAGGACGTCGACGCCGCGTGCCAGTAGCCGAGCGGCGGCGGATACTGGGTCGTCGTGCCCAGCGGCAAAGTCCAGCCCGCGGGCGCGCGCACGGCCAGCGCCCCGCCGGGGCCGATGCCCGAGGCGCCGACGGTCAAGGTCACGGTCGAGACAATCTCCTCGCAGCCGGCGGCGGTGGACGGGACCACCGTCGCGAAGCCCTGGCCGTCCTTCGCGCCGAAGGCCAGCATGCCGCGGTCGAAGGTGAAGGTGCTCGTCGCCGTGCTCGTCAGGCCGGTCGGATTGCCGGCCTGCGCGGTCAGGCGGAAGCGATGGCCGTCGGCGAACGCCGCGTCGGCCGCCGCCCGGAACCAGGTCGTGCCCGGGGTCAGCGGGGAGCCGAGCGTCGCGGTCGCGAAGATCGGGACCCCCGAGGCGAAGGACTGCGCGCTCCAGTCGAAGTGCAGGCCCGCGTCGAGGTCGCGCAGGTCCACGAGCACGCGCTCGACGGCCGAGCCGTCCGCGGCGAAGCCGCTGACGCCGCCTCCGAGCGTGGCCACGCGGGCGCCGTTGGGCACGAAGCCTCCGAGCGTCGGGCTCGTCAAGCTCGGCGGCGAGACGCCGAAGACCGCGCTCGTTGCGGACAGCACCCCGGGCTGGGTCAGGTCCGTCGCGGACAGAGTGAAGCTTCCCGTCGCGTAGACGACGATCCCCGTAAACGCCGCCTGGCCGCCGGACAGGGCCTGCGGCGCGGGCAAGGTCGCGGAGGCGGCCGATATCGACAGCGCGGCCGTGTCGGTGATCGTCGAGATCACGTTCCAGTAGTTGTCCACCGCGCGCACGGTCGCCGAGAAGGGGATCCCCTTCACGCGCGCCGACGCGCCGCCGGTCTTGCCCGTGAGCGAGCCGGGAGCGGCGGCCTCGCCGGCCAGGATCACCTGCAGGCGGGCGAGCGCGTCGGGGACCACGGTCAGGGCCGCGGCCGCCGTCGCGAAGCTCGCCGTCGCCGTGACGGTCGTCGTCCGCGGCGA
>JAQTNG010000078.1 GCA_028714015.1 Elusimicrobiota bacterium
GGAGATGATCTAAACGATGGAGCAGCCGCACGTGGAGGAGGACCGCTCCTCCAAGTTCTCGCCGTCGAAGCTCTCGGTTTATCAGAACTGTCCGAGGCGCTATCAGTACCGCTACGTCGACAAGATCTCGCGTCAGCGCAAGACGCCCGAGACCGTGGTCGGCGTGGCGGTGCACTCGACGTTCGAGGAATTGTACGCGCTCGTGACGGGGGGGAAGGTTCCGACGCTCCCCGAGCTGCACGAGATCTACGACTCCGAATTCGCCGCGGGCTGGGACGCGACGGTCGTCGAGAAAGACGTTCGCTTCGCGATCGACGACTGGAAGAAGGTCGGGCGGGACTGCGTCGAGCTGTATTATCAGGGCCATCATCCGTTCTCCTCGGATCGCACGGTGGCCATCGAGAAGCGCGTCGGCTTTCCGATCGTCGTGGACGGTCATGAGTACCGCATCGAGGGCTTCGTGGACCGCCTGGCGCTGGCGCCCGACGGGGCCTTCGAGATCGTGGACTACAAGACGGCGAAGTCGCTGCCGAATCAGGAGCATGCCGACGAGGATTGGCAGCTCGCGCTGTACGAGCTCGCGGTGCGCCGCGAATGGCCGGACACGAAGGAGGTCCGGCTCAAGTGGCACTACGTGCGCCACGGCAAGACCCTGGTCTCGGTCCGCGACGAGGCCGCGCGCGCGAAGCTCCTGTCCGACGCGGGCGCGCTGATCTCCGCGATCAAGCACGACCACGCCTTCGAGCCGCGGCCGAGCCCGTGGTGCGACTGGTGCGAGTACCGCGCCCTGTGCCCGCTGTTCGCCGACCCGATCCGCGTCGCGGCCCTGCCGCCGGCCGAGCGCGCCAAGGACGGCGGCGTGAAGCTCGTGGCGAGCTACGCCGAGATCGAGGACCGCCGCAAGCGTCTCAAGGACGAGCTGAAGGCGGTCGAGGCCGAGCGGGAGAAGATCGAGGGCGACATCGCGGAGTGGGCCGAGGCGGCGAAGGTTTCGGTCGTCGCGGGCGAACGCGCGCAGGCGTCGGTGACGATCAAGGACGAGATGCACCTGCCCACCAAGACCGGGGAGGCCGAGAAGCTCGCGGAGCTCGAGGCCGAGGTGAAGCCGACGCCGCTATGGGCGGAGGTGGCGAGGCTCGACGGGCACGCGCTGCTCGAAGGCTTGAAGGCCCGCCGCTGGTCGGGCGAGCTTCTGGCCTTGGCGGAGTCGTTGGTCGCGCGCTACGGCCGTCTGGCGCAAAAGCGCACCGTGCGCCTCAAGCGCCGCGCCGACGACGACGACGCTTAAGCGTCAGTCGTAAGCCGCTTTGGACCCGCCGATCCCGAGCTGAACCGACAGGCTCATCCAATCGGTCTTCAAGCGGTCATGCTGCGCCTCGAGCTCGTTCCAACCCTGCTCGAACTCGAGCGCCTTTCCGCCCTTCGACTTGCGGGATGAAGACTTGTGGTGCCGGGCCGACTTCGCCAGTGTTTTCTTCATGTCGTCCTCGTTCGCAGTATAGCCCCGGCGTCCGTTTTCGTCAACGGCTTTTTTTGCCGGGCTCGTCCAGAAGCGCGCGAGCCGCGCCCTTCTCTCCGAGCCGGTCGTAAAGCGTCGCCATGCGGCGGCGGTCGTCGGGGTCGGGCGCGCGCGCGCGGGTCTCCTCGAGAAACGCGAGCGCGGCCGCTGTGTCGCCCGCGTCCACGGCGAAGTAGGCCCGGTCGAGCCGGAGCTGTGGGTCGCGCGGCTGCTCCGCGATGAGGGCGTCGATTAGGACGCGCGCGGTTTTGTATTCCTTCAGGTCCTCGTAGATGAGGGCCATGGCCTGGCGTTCCTGCAGGTCCGGCTCGAGACGGCTCGCCGCGGCGAGAGACTCGAGGGCCGCGGCGCGCTCTCCGCGGCGCGCGTCGAGCGAGGCGAGGTCGAGCCGCGTCCGGGGATTGCGCGGGAGGTCGCGCACGAGGTCCGCGAGCACGGCGCGGGCCGGGGCGATTGCACCCAGCTCCAGATAGAACGACGCGATGCGGCGGCGGTCCTCGGGATCCTTGGCGCGCTCGCGCGCCGCGGCGAGGGACTCGAGGGCCGCGGCGCGGTCATTCGTGCGCGAGGCGATGACGGCGCGAGAGAGGCGCAGGCGGGCGTCCCCGGGCGAGGCCTCGATGAGTTCGTCGAGCAGCGCGCGCGCGCGGCCGAACTCGCGCAGGTCCTGATAGAGCGCGGCCATGCGGCGGCGCTCCTCGGGGCCCGGCTTCAGCGCGCCCGCCGCGGAGAGCTGCTCGAGCCCGCCCGGGACGTCCCCGGTCTGCGCCGCCAGCGAGGCCCGGTCGAGCCGCACGCTCAGGTCCCCGGGGGACTCCGCGATCAGGCCGTCGAGCAGTTCCCGCGCCGGCCCGTAATCCTTGAAGTCCTGGTGCAGAAAGGCCATGCGCTGCCGGTCCACCGGGCTCGGATTTCGCTTGCGCGCCTCGCCGAGGGCCGCGAGGGTCGCCCCGCGGTCGCCGGCCCGCGCGACGATGGTGGCGAGATACAGCCTCAGGCGCGCGTCTTGCGGGTGCTCCCGTATCAGGCCGTTCATCAGCGACCGCGCGACGCCGTATTCCTTGAGGTCGGCGTAGAGCAGGGAGGCGCTCTCGCGCTGCTCGCGGCCGGGCTTCGCCCGGACCGCCGCGGCGAGGAGCTCGAGGGCCTTCTTCCGGTCGCCGGAGCGGGCGGCCGCGGCCGCCCCGTCGAGGGCGGCCCGGGCGGGGGCGGCCGGCGCGGCGCCGCACAAGCCCGCGAGAAGGGCCGCGGCCGCGAGCCAGGTCCTCATGCGTCTATTTCAGGAGGTCCGCGGCGGCGGCGCGGCCGCGGGCGAGGGCGATCTCGCGCGCGGTATGCCCGTCGCCGGCCTTCAGCGCGGGGTCGGCCTTCGCCGCGAGCAGGACCTTCACCGTGTCCGTCCAGCCGCCGTGGGCGGCCCACATCAAGGCGGTGTAGCCGAGCTTGTCCTTCGCGTCGACCTTCGCCCCGGCCGCGAGCAGCTGGCTCGCCGCCGCGCTCCGGCCGAGCTGTGCGGCGCGGATCAGGGCCGTGAGGCCGTTCGAGTCGCGCGCGTCGACCTTGGCCTTGCACGCCAGCAGCGCCGAGACCGTCGGCGTCGAGACCGTCGCGGCGTAGGCGAGCGCGGGGACGCCGGCCGCGTCCTTGGCCGAGCAGTCGAGGCCTTTCGCGGCGAGCAGAGGTATGTTCGCCGCCCTGCCGCCTTTCGCGGCCTCGACGATCGCGGAGTAATCGGGGGCGCCCTTCGGCGCGGGATCGGCGCCCGCGCCGAGCAGCGTCTTCAGCGCGGACGCGTCGGCGTGTCCCGCGGCCCACATCACGGCGGTCCAGCCGTATTGATCCTCCGCGCCGAGGTCCGCGCCCGCGGCGAGGCGGGCCTTCAGACCCGCGGCGTCGCCGGCTTTGATGGATTCCACCAGCGGCGGATCGGCGGCGGGCTGGGCGGCGGCGAACGTCGAACCGGCGAGAATCGCGAGCACGGCGAGGTGATTGATCATCGGACTCAGTATAGATTGCGCTCGCGGGCGCGTCAATGAGGGGCCGGCCATAGGGCCTAAAAATAACGACCTTTTAGACCCAAATTCGACTAGGCCTTTCGGACCGGACTATGCTAGATTTCGAACTGTCGACGGTCATTCAGAGAGGGCGTTCAGAGGAGTCATGAAAAAACTGGTCACGATGACGGTTCTCGCCGTGCTGATGCCGGTGTGCGCGTCCGCTTCGGGCGCCAAGCGCTATCTGATCGCGTTCAAGGACGGCACGACGGCCGTCCAGCGCGAGGCCGCTTTGCGCGGCCTCGGCGCGACCAAGGCGGACGATCTCTCCGAGATCGGCGTCCTCGTCGCCGAGCTCCCCGAGGCCAAGATGTTCTCCGCCTTCGCCGAAAAGGCCGCCGCCCTGCCCGAGGTGCTCGAGGTCCAGGAGGACATATATAGGAACTGGCTGCTCGAGGCCCCCGTTTTCCGCGCGCCTTTCCCTTCCTTCGAGTCGGTCCGGGCCGCCCTGCCGGCCGTCAAGGCTCCGCCCGCGCGTCCCGCCTTTCCGCTTCCGGCCGGCGTGGACGCCGCCGAGGTCCCGTGGGGCATCGCGCGCGTGGACGCTCCCGCCGCGTGGGCCGTCACCAAGGGCGAGGGTGTGAAGGTGGCCGTCATCGACACCGGCATCGACTGCACGCACCCCGATCTCAAGGCGAACTGCGCGGGCGGCTACAACGCGCTCGACGCGAACAAGCCTCCCATGGACGACAACGAGCACGGCACGCACGTCGCGGGCACCATCGCCGGCGTCCTCGACGGCAAGGGCGTGGTCGGCGTGGCCCCGAAGGCGCGCCTGTACGCGGTCAAGGTGCTCGACAAGGACGGCGCGGGCGGCCTGACTTCCATTATTAAAGGACTGATCTGGTGCGGCAACAACAAGATGGACGTCGCCAACATGAGCCTCGGCGCCCCGATGGGCACGATCTTCATGCGCGCCGCCCTCAAGTACGCCACGGTGCGCGGCGTGACCGTCTTCGCGGCCGCCGGCAACGACGGCGGCTCGGTCAACTATCCGGGAGCGTATCCCGAGGCGATCGCGGTCTCCGCGCTCGCGCCGAACGAGACCATCGCCAAGTTCTCCAGCCGCGGCAACCAGGTCGCCTTCATCGCGCCGGGCGTGGACGTGAAGTCCTCGGTCCCGCACGGCGGCTACGACAGCTTCGCGGGAACATCGATGGCGACGCCCCACATGACGGGCCTCGGCGCGCTCGCGGTCGCTCGCGGCGCGCACGGCGTCGACGCGGTCCGCGCGGCTCTGCGCCGCGCGGCCGTGCCGGTGCCGGGCCTCTCGGCGTCCGAGCAGGGCGCGGGCGTCGTGGACGCCGCCAGGCTCGTGCGGTAGGACCTATGAAGGGGCCTATGCCCGCGGGTCGGAGGACCTAGGGAGTAGGCCTTTGGGCCTAGATGGTCGTAGGCCTTACGCCTCATGTTGAACCTGGGCCTTCCGCCCATAATACGCCAAGACTTAAGACCCGCTCCGGGTCCCCTCAACGGAGCTCAAGGGGAGAACACAGTGAAGAAACTACTGACCGGACTGATGATCGCGGCTCTCACGGCCGCCACCGCCTCGGCGACGCCCGCGCCGAAGGGCACCAAGCGCTACATCGTGACCTTCGACGCGAAGGCCAAGCAGTCCGACCGCGACGCCGCGCTCGGCGCCATGAGCCTCAAGGCCGCCAAGCACATCGCGACGAACGGCGACACCGACCAGGAAGTCTCCGTCTCCCTCGTGGACGTTCCGGCCGGCCAGGTCATCGCGACCGGCAAAGGCAAGGCGCTCTGCAACAACGCGCAGAAGTGCTCGAGCCGCATCGTCTCGATCGAGGCCGATCGCCGCGTCAAGTGGATCGAGTCCGCGCAGGTCTCCCTCCAGGCCGCGCCGCTGCCGTCCTTCGCCGGCGTGATGTCGGGGCTGAACATGCCGAAGGCCGGCGCGTTCGTGCAGAACCCGATGGCCTCGCAGATCGCCAAGCAGCGCGCCGAGGAGACGTGGGGCATCAACCGCGTCCACGCTCCCCCCGCCTGGCCCATCACCGAGGGCAAGGGCGTGAAGGTCGCGGTCATCGACACCGGCATCGACTTCACCCACCCCGATCTCGCGGGCAGCGTGGACGGAGGCTACTCGGCGATCACGAAGACCGAGAACCCGGCCGACTATCAGGACGACAACGGCCACGGCACGCACGTCTCCGGCACGATCGCCGCTCATCGCGACGGCAAGGGCGTCGTCGGCGTGGCGCCCAAGGCCCGTCTGTACGCCGTGAAGGTTCTCGACGCCGACGGCTCGGGCAACCTGTCCGACGTCGTCGACGGCATCGTCTGGGCCGCCAAGAATCACATGGACGTCGCCAACATGTCGCTCGGCGCGCCGGTGGACAGCGAAGCGATGAAGCGCGCCGTGCGCTTCGCCCGCGGCTCGGGCGTCGTCATCGTGGCGGCGGCCGGCAACTCCGGCGGCTCGGTCGGCTTCCCGGGCGCTTACGAGGATACGATCGCGGTGGCGGCCTCCGACTCGGCCGACAACCTCGCGAGCTTCTCCAGCCGCGGACCGGAAGTGGACTTCATCGCTCCCGGCGTGGACGTGCTGTCCGCCAAGATGGGCGGAGGCTTCATCTCCTACTCCGGCACCTCGATGGCCTGCCCGCACGTGGCCGGCCTCGCGGCGCTCGCCGTCTCCCAGGGCTACGTCGGCCTCAACGGACCGGACGGCGTGATGGCCCAGCTCAAGAAGGCCGCGATGCCCCTGCCGGTTCTCACCGCCCAGATGCAGGGCGCCGGCATGATCGACGCCGGGAAGCTCGCCCGCTAAATCGCATCCGTCGCGCCCGCCCCGACCGGTCTCCCCTCCCGGTCGGGGCGGTTCTTTTTTTTTTTGGTGTCAGGCTTACCGGTTTTTGCATTACGGCGACATCGTCTCGCCGCCCCTTTCCAACGGCGGACAATACGCTAAACTATCGGCCAGACATCACCAAAAAACGGTATGAGAACGCTGTTCATCGTTAATCCGGCGGACATGGGAGGGCGGGGGGGCGCTGGGAGAAGGCCCGGGCGCTGGCGCAGCGGATTTATCCCGGCCTGGAGCTGGCCCGCACCGAGAGGGCGGGGCACGCGCGGGAGCTTGCGCGCGCGGCGGTGGAGGCGGGCGTGGAGCTCGTCGTGGCCGTGGGCGGCGACGGCACGGTGGGGGAGGTCGTCGACGGCTACCTTTCGGTGCCGGAGCAGGCGAGGCACAACACCGTCCTCGCGACGTTCCCAGCGGGATCGGGGTGCGACTTCGCCAACCACATGGGCGTGCCGCGCGAGCCGGAGGCGTGGGCCAAATGTTTCGCCGCGGGCAAGCGCCGCCGCATCGACGCGGGGCGCGCGACGTTCCGCGGCCCCGGCGGCGAGCCGCGCTCGCGGCACTTCCTCAACGTCGCGGCCGTGGGGCTTCCCGGGGACGTCGCGCTCGCGGTGGCCAAGCGCGGCAAGCTCCTCGGCGGCACGTTGACCTATCTCGTCGAGGGCGCGCTCGCCGTGATGACGGCGAAGGCCCGGCGCATGCGCCTGACGATCGACGGCGTTTCGGAGCCGGCGGCGAGCTATCACCTGGTCGCCGTCGCCAACACGAGCACCTTCGGCGGAGGGATGACGCTGGCGCCCGGGGCCGACGCGGAAGACGGCCTGCTCGAACTGATCACGATCGAGGACATGCCCCGAACGCGGTTGATGGCCTTGCTGCCGCGGGCCTACTCGGGCGGACATGTCGGGCGCGGCGGCGTGGTCCTGCGACGGGCGCGGCGCGTCGAGATACACTCCGACGAGGTCCTGCCGCTCAACATCGACGGGGACGCGGACGGAACGGCGCCCGTCGTGTTCGAGGTCCTGCCGAAGGCGATCGCCTTCCGGATTTAGGGCTTGGGGGCGGCGGGCGCGCCCTTCATGTCGAAGGGCCCGTTGAACGCGGCGAGGAAGTCCGCGCCGCCGAAGCCGGCGGCCTTGAGCGTGAAGCTCGTGCCGGCGGGTATCACGGCGTAGCCGCCGACGGTCAGCGTCTCTTTTTGGCCCGCGACCTCGATGACGAGCTTGCCCTTCACGACGACGATCGTCTCGTCCGCGGAGTGCGCGTGCAAGGGAAGCCCGTAGCCTTTGGGAAAGCGCACCAAGGTCTGCACGGCGTGGGTCTTGGGATCCTCGTAGAGCAGGTGGTACTCCGCGCCGGGCGGAAGGCTGCCCGAGGCCTTCCAGTCGATCTTCGCGGAGGTCTTCACCACGGGGACCGGCGCGTCCTGGGCCCAGACCAGGATCGCGAGGAAGACGACGGCGACGGCGGGCAAGACTTGTCTCATGAAAATGGTGGCGGGGGACAGGATCGAACTGTCGACACCCGGTTTTTCAGACCGGTGCTCTACCACTGAGCTACCCCGCCAAATCTATAAAAAATTTCAGCAGAATTTCGATCCGTCATTACCGAATCGGACCACTTCCGCTGAATTTCTGTCGAGATCCGTGTCGAGATGCGGCGAAATTCGACCGGATGCCCGGCATTATGCCACTTTTAACGCGTCGTTCGCAAGAAACGGGTTGTAGTCCAGTAGTCGGGAACGGGTATCATTTGGCCCGGCAAGGCCTCCGTCTAGAATTTCCCCTCGAATTCTTCGATGAGCTTGGCGGCACGTCCGCTTGCTTCCTTCCAGTTATTTAGATCGTGATAGGCGGCCGCGGCGATATGTCTATTTTGGCTTACAAGGAGCCTTTCCATCACGTCCAAGACCTCTTTGTAATATTCCTTCGATTCCTGCGAAAGCTGAAGACCAGGCTTAAGGTCGAAGGAGGATGGATTGGGATGAGGGAAATCTTTCCACCAATCCCATAACACGATCGACCTCTTTGGAAGATATTTCAAAAACAAAGGGCCGAGCGAACGTATGAAATCGCGCCTTTCAGGCCATGGTGGAATTACAGGAGGATTCCGCTCGAAACCCGGTTCCTCGCGCATCATCCCGTGGAGCATCTTCCCTGTGGTCCAGTGCTTTAGCCCATTTTCAATCGCGAAGTCGGGAAGATCCTTAAAGACCGTCTCGGCATTGATGCAGGTATGGGTGACGAATGCGCAAAGCAGACGGGGCTCAACCTCCCACCAGGTTTCTTCTTTGATCCGGGTACGGGTAAGGCCACCCTCGAGAGAATCTCTCAATGGATAGGGTTCAGAATTGAAGATGAAGGTAAACCAGCGTTGAAACTGTTCAGCGGTGAAATTCACGGGGCATGATCTCCATTATTCTCTACACACGCATTCTGATTGGGCTTAGATTCGTTGAAAAGACGGATCAAATCCAGACACCTTTGAATTTGGCCCGGTATTCCAGATGAAGTCCGCTCCGAATGGCCGGTATCTTCAATCCCGCCGTAACACAATTGCGCCTGGAGCTTATAAAGGGACAAGCAATTCCTCGCTGACGCGAGCTTGGCCAATAATATGACACAGGAGTCGCTGCCGCTGCAGCGGCCGCGGTTGCAGGCAGCTTCCTTCGCGCGTTCAAGTGCTTCGGTCCACTCCGGGCAACAATATCTGGCGATAATCGAGCCGCAGCTTTTAACCCTGCTCGTGATCTCATCGGTTTTTTCTTTATCCTCGGGGGTCCGGCAATTGTCGGACACGGCTTTCCTCGCCTTTTGACAATCGACGAGGGATTTTCGGATGTCCTTGTTCTCCGTGCATGTCGCAGCAGCGGAGCAATCCCGATTGTCAGTGCATTGCTTGTCCGCATCCGCGCGCATGCGCGCGCACGATTTTTCGTCGCTCGTGGGCTTGGATGCGTTTGTCGCATTTATCGTGAATCCGTCGCTAAATCCTGCTCCAACGGCCTCAATGTCGATGAGGGTACTGGTCGGGTTAGATCTGGGCGTTGGTGGGGACACGACGGAAAGCGCCGGAACTGAGATTCCGGCCTCGGTCATGTTCGGGCTGCTAGACTCGGGCGTTCGGCTCGCCGGAACTGAATCCGATTTATCGGATTCAGCATCGAGCGCATCGATGGCATTGGCTGCGGCGTTCTTTACTTTGGTAGGTGGTTTTGCATTGGGCGGTAAAGCGTGCCTAGTCCGGACACCAACAATTTCTCCGTTATGACGACGGATCTCGCGATCCATATCTTCGTGCGCTTCTTCCGCTTCATCAGGTCGCATGTACATGCTGACTGCCGCGACTCCGTTCATGTCAGTTCTTGCGGTGGATCCTTCGGGGAATTCCGCCATGTCGTTATTTTTTGCTGAATGAAACCGCGATTCCTGCTTTGCTTCCCGCCACGCCTGTGAAGAGGACTTTCGCGGTAAGCCTCACGATATCTCTCGGAAGTGCTTCGCTCTTGTCCACGGTCAGCCTGATGCCGATGGGCTTCAAGGGCGGGGGTTTAGGCTTCGGGGGCGGCTCGGCCTTCGGAGATGTCTCGTGGGTTGCGACTCTCGATGGAGAACTCCGCTTGCCGGAGCCCTTGAACAACTTTCCAATGCCGCGGAAGAGCGCGGGGATGCCTTCGAGGATGAGCACCGCTCCAAGCTTGCCGAGAGCCTGTCCTAATTCGGCGTTACCTGAGTTCGAGGAGCCTCCGGAATAGGACGAGTAGGACCGGCTCGGAGTACCGGAACCTCCGCAGTTGGCTACGCAGACTCCGCGCGGGGTTGGCGGCGGCGGGGGGAGGTTTGGGATATTCCAGTCGCCGAGGCCTGCCTCGGTCAACGCGCTCGGACGCGTTCGGCTCAGGATGGCGGCGGTGCCAGCGTCTTCGATGGACTCTGTCGCAGTTGGACCCGCGGACTCTGAGCCGTCGAGCCAGCGCCCTATCACGGCGGCGGGAACTGCGATGGGCCAGCGCCCTTCCTCGGTGTCGGCCGGGCGCAGGACGAGGATGCCCGCGACCTCTCCCGCCTCGTTCAGCACGGGTCCTCCCGAGAAGTCGGACGATATTGCTGCGTCGGTCTGGAATGATTCCGAACCGGACCTGGTCACGAGGCCGGACGATTTGGTCCATAGGCCGGAGACTTCGGTGTGGCCGAGGGCGGAAACGAGGTCGTTTTCCGAGGGGACTGTTTCCGCGAGGGTAAGGGCGGGGCGCCCCCGATCCTCCGAAAATGTGAGGATGGCGAGACCGACGCCAGCGTCGCGGCGAGCGACCGTCGCCTTCAACTCAAGAGGTTTGGCCTTATCTGAATAGGCGAAAAGAAATGGGTGGTCGGTGTCCTGCACGATAGCGGCGTCGGTCAGGAGGACGGGGCCGGCCTTTGTTCCGACTAAAGTCGCGGCTGCGCGGCGAGAGTTCCAGACGACGACGAAAACGGACGGTTCGGGGGCGGCGCGAACGGCGGAGCGGGACGCTAGAGTGGCGCCTACTCCCTGAAGGCGGTGAGAGGCGGCGAGGTCCTCGTAAGCGGCGGCCCGGGAGCAGTAGAGCTTGGAACGGGCGGAGCCGACGGCCTTGTCTGACGCGAGCGCCAAAGTCAGCCTGCGGATCTGAGCGCGGCGCTTCTCGTATTCGGCGGCGGTCAGCTTCGTCTTGGCCGAGGCTTGGTCGAGAGCCTGTTCGACGGATTTCCCTTCAGCCCTCGGGCCGAGCATCGACACGAGCCACGGAGACGCGTCCCCTTTCGCGGTCTGGAACAGGCCGTCGCGGCTGTCCAAGAGCTTGCGGCGGGCCTCAACGGGCGAGCAGGGAGGCTCAGGGAAGCGCTGGGCCCAGGTGTAGTCGGTGACCGCGAGCGTGCGGTAGATGGCGTCGAGGCTGGACGCGCGGTCTTTGAAGAACGGCCGGAGTTCCGGCGACATCCGGGGCTCGAGCCGCGTGAGCGTTTCCTTGACCTGGGATTCGTCGCGAAAGGATTCGAAGCCCTCGGACAGGAGGAGCAGATCTGATTGGAGTTCGGCCAAACCCTTCGCGTCGGTGGAGTCTTCGCTCTCGGTCTGGGCTGCCGTGGTGTCCGGGGCCAGGACGTAGGTCGAAAGCAGGTACCAGAGCGGATCGGTGGTGGTCTCCGCGCGGATCGGGATGGCGAAGGCGAGGAGTAGCGCGAGCGCCGTCCTGGCTTTTCTCACGGCCTAAGCATAAGCTCGTAAGGCCGCTAAGTCAATGGTTTAGAGGCTCTGTTGGGCGTGCGCCGTCGAGGAAATTTTCTGTCAAGATGTTTGTCGAGATGACGACAAAAACGCCCATCCAACGACAAACTGCGACAAATCGCGATTTGCTGAAAAGCTCGGAAAACGCGGAATAAGTCGCTTAGAAGCGGGATTTGGCGGGAGCGGCGTCCGTCTTTTCAGACCGGTGCTCTACCACTGAGCTACCCCGCCGATTCGGAGACTATACAAAATCGCACCTCGCCGCGTATCCTCGAATTTGACCGGGGGGCTTTAGAGCGAGAGCGCGGCGAGGGCCTTTTTGTAGGAGGGTTCGTCGGAGCGCAGTAGGTCGGGGTCGATGCCGAGGCGGCGGCAGGAGTCGATCGTGAAGCGCTGGCCCCACAGGATCTGCGCCAGCCAGTCGTCGTTGGCCACGTCGAGGAAGGGCACGCCGATCGCGTCGAGGTAGCGGTGCGCGGCGTCCCACCGGGTTTCGCCGACCGTCGAGAAGCCGACCACGAGCGAGCCGGGGCCCACCGAGATGTGCGGGCCGTGCAGGAATTCCTCGAGGCCGTACGCGCGCACGCGCAGGTGCGCGGTCTCGAGCAGCTTCAGCGCGGTCTCGCAGGCGACCCACTCGCGCAGGCCGTCGCCGAGGAGGACGAGGTCGGTGTCCGCCGAGACCTTGGGGGAATCCGGCCCCCAGTTCAGGCTCGTGCCCGCGCGGGGGAAGGGCGCCAGCAGGGCCGGCTTGCCCGCCCCGCGGTTGAGCCAGACCATCGTCGTCGTGAAGGAGTTCGTGAAGGCTCCGGGGTCCTCA
>JAQTNG010000079.1 GCA_028714015.1 Elusimicrobiota bacterium
CGCCCGCGCCGCCGTCCTCGCCTCGAGGGCCATTTTTTCGATATTCATCTTGTTCCCGAGTCGGACTTATCGCCTCTATCCACAGCCCGACTGTCGTCAACGTCAGTTGCGGACTCCGATGCGGTGGATCCGTTCAAGCAAGTCACCTTTTTAATACCGCCAAATTGTCCCGGTGCACGACCTCGTCGGCCTGCTTGACCCCGAGCACCGCCTCGATCTGGGACGTCTTCATACCCTTTATCTTCTCGAGGTCCCGCGAGCTGAAGTTCGTGAGCCCGCGCGCGAACTCGCCACCCCCCTCGACCAGGCCCACGACATCACCGGCTTCAAAGGTACCGGACAACCCTTTAATGCCCGAAGCCAGCAGGCTTCGAGCCTTCGCCGTTAATGCCTCGCGCGCCCCCGCGTCCACGATGATGCGTCCCTTCGGGTGCGAGGCGAACGCGAGCCACTGCCTTCGTTTGGCGAGAGGCTTCTCCCCGGGCAGGAAACGCGTGCCGACGTCCTTGCCGGCGAGCACCGCCGACAGCGTCCCAGCCTTCGCGCCGTTGGCCACGACCGCGAGCACCCCGCCCTCGGCCGCCTGGCGCGCGGCGCGCACCTTGGACTCCATGCCGCCCGTTCCCCACGGCCCGGCCTTGCCGATGCGCGCGGGTTTCGTGCCGGGCTTCACTTCGGAGATGAGCGTCGCTTCCGGATTGGCGCGCGGGTCCTCGGTGTACAACCCGTCCTGGTCGGTGAGCAGCACGAGCAGATTGGCGTCCACGAGCCCCGCCACGAGCGCCGAGAGCCCGTCGTTGTCGCCGAACTTGATCTCCTCGACGGCGACCGTGTCGTTCTCATTGACGATCGGGACCACGCCGAGGCGCAGGAGCGTGAGCAAGGTGTTGCGCGCGTTCAGGTAGCGCTCGCGATGATGGAGGTCGTCCCCGGAAAGCAGGACCTGCGCCACCGTGATCTTCGGCCGCGCGAACGCCGCCTCCCACGCCCGCATGAGCCGGCTTTGGCCGACGGCGGCCGCGGCCTGCTTGAGCTGTACGCTGGGGCGGCCCTCGAGCTTGAGCCTCTCGCGGCCCGCGAGGATGGCTCCCGAGGACACGACGAGGATCTCGTCGCCGGCCGCTCGCGCGCGCGCGATCTCTCCGGCCAGGCGGCGGAGCGTCGCGCCGTCCAGCCCCTTGCCCCCGCCTGAGAGGACGCCGGAACCCACCTTGACGACGATGCGCTTACCCATGAATAGCGAGCGTATCAAAATCGCCGGGCCAACTGTTTCCGGAAACAGTTGCCGGAAGAAAACGAAACTGGCAAAATGGGCTCATGACCGCACACATCGTCTCGATCGGAATCAGAAAGGTCACTTTACTCGGGCATCCCGTCCTGCGCAAGGTCCTGCGCAAGCTCAAGCCCGAGGAGATCCGCTCCGAGGACGTCCGCCGCCTCGTCCAGGAGATGGCCGTCACGATGGACGAGTACGACGGCGTCGGCGTCGCCGGCAACCAGGTCGGCGAGGACCTCGCGGTGTTCGTCATGGGCCTGCCCAAAGGGACCAAGCGCCACCCCGACGGCATCGAGCTGACGGTCGTGTTCAACCCCGTCATCAAGCCGATCGGCGACGAGTTCGAGGAGGACTGGGAGGGCTGCCTCTCGGTGCCCGAGCTGCGCGGCATGGTGCGCCGCCACAAGAAGCTCGAGCTGAGCGGCCACGGCCTCGACGGCAAGCCCTTCAAGAAGATCTACGAGGGCTTTCCCGCCCGCGTCGTCCAGCACGAGACCGACCACCTCAACGGCTTCGTCTACCTCGACCGCATGGACGGCCTCAAGACTCTCTCCTACATGAGCGAGATCGGCCGACGCGGATAGCCGTGGCCCTCGCGATCGAGACGAGGGGCCTCACCAAGGATTACCGCTCTCCTCTCAAGGAGCCGGGGCTTTGGGGCGGCGTCAAATCCCTGTTCGACAGGAAATACAAAGATACGCGGGCCGTGGACGGTGTTTCTTTTTCTATCGAAGAAGGCGAGCTCGTCGGCTTCCTCGGAGCCAACGGCGCCGGCAAGACGACCACGCTCAAGATGCTGTCCGGCCTGCTCACGCCGACCGCGGGCGAGGCGACGGCGCTGGGGCATGTGCCGTGGAAGCGGGAGGCCGACTTCCAGCGCTCGATCTCGCTCGTCATGGGCCAGCGCTCCCAGCTGTGGTGGGAGATCCCCGCCTACGAGACCTTCAAGCTCAACCAGGCGATCTACGGCCTGACCGAGGCGAATTTCCGCAAGCACCTCGACGAGCTCGTCTCCCTGCTCGACCTGGGCGAGCACCTGTCGGTGCCGGTCAAGAAGCTTTCGCTCGGCCAGCGCATGCGCTGCGAGCTCGCCGCGGCGCTGCTGCACCGCCCGCGCCTGCTGCTGCTCGACGAGCCCACGATCGGCCTCGACGTCGTGATGCAGAAGGCCGTGCGCGAGTTCATCAAGGCGTACAACAAGCGCTCGGGTGCCACGATCATGCTCACGAGCCACAACATGACCGACGTCGTCGAGCTGTGCCGGCGCGTCATCGTCATCGAGAAGGGCCGCCTGCTCTACGACGGCGCGCTCGACCGGCTCGTCGAGCGCTACGCCGACCACAAGATCCTGCGCGCGCGCTTCACGACCGACGTCGAGCCCTCCGACCTGAAGAGCCTGGGAGCCGTGGTCAAATACGAGGAGCGGACCGTCACGCTCGAGGTGCCGCGCGCGAGCATGGCCGCGAGCGCGGCCGCCCTCCTGCGCTCCTATCCCGTCGCCGACCTCAATGTCGAGGACGTCGCGATCGACGACATCGTGCGCCGCCTGTTCACGCACGCATGAAGAAGTACTGGGTCGCCTACAAGATCGCGCTCCAGGAGACTCTGCAGCGCCGCTCGACCTTGATCATGGACCGGCTCGGCGGCTTCGCGGTGATCGTGAGCCTTTACTCGTTCTGGACCGCGCTCATCGGAGACAAGGCGACCTTTCTCGGCTACACGCGCGGCGAGATGCTGACCTACGTGCTCGCGCTGAACATCCTGCGCTCGTTCGTGTTCACGGGCCGAGGCTGGCAGCTCGTCGGCGAGATCTCGACGGGGAAGATCTCGTCCTACCTGATCCGGCCCATCCGCTATTACGGCTACGCGCTGTCCCTCGACATGGCGCAAAAGACCGTCCATGTCGCCGCGGCGTTTTTCGAGGTGGGGCTTCTCGTCCTTCTCGTCCGCGGCGAGCTGTTCCTGCCGCGAGACCCCGCGACCTGGCTCCTGTTCGGCGCCGCGGTGATTCTCTCGTCCCTGATCTTCTTCTTCCTCGAGTTCATGGTCAGCTCGCTGGCCTTCTGGACCTCGGAATCCGGCGGCCCCCTGTTCTGCTTCGATCTGTTCCTGCAGTTCGCGGCCGGCGCCTTCTTCCCCCTCGACGTTTTGCCCATGGCCTTGCGCCGTGTCCTTGAAATGACGCCGTTCCCGTACATGGTTTATTTCCCGGTCAGGATCTTTCTCGAGAAGGCGTCGCCGGTCGAAGCCCTGCGCATGCTCGGCATGGAGGCGCTGTGGCTCATGGCCGTGTTCACGGCCGCGATGATGGTCTGGAAGCGCGGCGTGAGCTCCTACGCCGCGGAAGGCGGCTAGACGCTATGAGGATTTCCTCCGACGCGTCTGCGCCGGGCCCGAAGGGTCCCGGCGTCCTGCGTAAATATTGGCGCATCTGGCTGCGCACCGCCTCGATGGCGATGCAGGCCCAGCTCACGTACCGCCTGGGCTCCTTCGGCTTCCTGCTCGGCAAGATGATCCGTCTGTTCTTCTTCTTCGCCTTCATGGCCGCCGTGTTTCAGCACGTCGAGACCGTCGCCGGGTACTCCCTCGTCGAGACCGCCCTGTTCTTCATGACCTTCAACCTCGTGGACATGACCGCGCAGATCCTGTTCCGGGGCGTGTACGGCGCGCGGCGCACGGTCAGCGAGGGCGACTTCGATTTTTACCTCGTCCAGCCCTGCTCGCCGCTGTTCCGAATGACCTGCTCGAGCGTGGACTTCCTCGACGTCATCACGATCATCCCCGTCGTCGTGATGACGGGGATGGTCTTCGCGCGGCTGCCGCCGCTCGGCTGGGAGCGCTACGCCGCGTACGGACTATTGATGATCAATGGCGTGGCTTTAATATACGCGATCCACGTCCTCGTGGCCGCGCTCGCCGTGCGCACGCAGGAGCTCGAGAGCGCCATCTGGATCTACCGCGACGTGATGTTCATGGGCAAATTCCCCGTCGACGTGTACGCGCCCGGCGTGCGCTGGGCCCTGACCTTCGGCATTCCGATCGCGGTGATGACGACCTTCCCGGCCAAGGCCCTGCTCGGGCGCCTCTCGCTCGTCTGGATCGTCTACGCGCTCGCCCTGACCGCCGTCGCTTTGCCCCTCTCCTGGCTTTTTTGGCGCAACTCCGTCGCCCGCTACACCTCGAGCTCCAGTTAGGGGTCAGGCTTTCCGATCTTGCAATTCATCCTTAAATCCACCATGTGGATGAATTGCAAGATCGGAAAGCCTGACCCCTTGCGACCTCGAGCTCGAGCTGACATGACGCCGTAACCGCCGCGCTGTACTCTTAACCCGATGGACAAAACCCGCCGCGCCCACGCCCGCTTCCCGAGCGACCTCACTGTCGAGGTCTTCAGCGGCCCCGTGGGCGGCGTGCGCATCGGCGAAGGAGCCCTGCTCGACCTGAGCCTCAGCGGCTGCCTGCTGCGCGTGCGCGGCACCCTCATGACCGGCTCGACCTACCGCATCAGCGTCAAATGGAAGGAGGGCGTCCTCGACCTGCCCGGGCGCGTGGCCCGCGACGCCGGCCGCTCCGGCAAGGACCCCGCGTCCCGCCACTACGGCATCGCCTTCAACCTCACCGGCGGCCAGGAGAAGGCGCTGCGCGGCCTCATCGACCTCGTCCGCCGCACCGACAAGCCCGACGACAAGGGCTTCATGCGCTCCTACTGGGGATAGTCGCCAGCCGGCGGCAGATAGGGGTCAGGCTTTCCGATGTTGCAATTCTCGTATTGGCCAAAAGAATTGCAACATCGGAAAGCCTGACCCCTATTATGCGATGTCGAGGGAGGAGATGCGGAAGGTGGGGGCGCCGAGGGAGCCCGAGAAGGTCAGATCGGAGGCCACGCCGTCGACGCGGGAGAGGAGGTCGAGGAGGCTGCCGGAGATCATGGCGCCTTTGACGGGGCCGGCGACGCGGCCCTTTTCGATGGACAGGCCGGAGACGCCGACGGAGAAGGCGCCGGAGACCGGGTCCACCATGTGCATGCCGAGAACCTCGGCGACGAGGAGGCCCGACCTGGTGTCGGCGATCAGCGCCTCGCGCGTCATTTTGCCGGGAGCCAGGAAAAGGTTCGAGGCGCCGGGGCCGGGAAGGCTCTCGTAGGAGCCGCGGTAAGCGCAGCCGTTCGAGACCAGGCCCTCCCGCGCCGCCGTGAAGGTGTCGTGGAAATATTCGCGCAGGACGCCGGCCGAAATCACGGCCTTGTCGCGCGTGGGCACGCCTTCATCGTCGAAGCGGCTGGAGCCGAGGCCGCCGGGGCGCCGCGGATCGTCGCGCAAGGTGACGAGAGGCGAGGCGACGCTTTGGCCGAGCTTTCCGGCCAGCAGCGAGCGGCCGCCCTGGACCTCGTCGGCCGACAGAAGCTCGGCCAGCAGCTCCAGGAATTCAACCCCGACCCAGGGCTCGAAGAGGACCGAGCGCTTGCCCGCCTTGGCGCGCCGGGCGCCGAGGAGCGAAGAGGCCCGCAGACCCGCCTCGCGGCCGGCCGCGGCGAAATCGAGGGCCGACACGCGGCGCTCGGCGCGGTAAGCTTCGCCGAGCTGGACCTCGGCCCCGTCCTCGGCGGCGACGGCCAGCGAGACGCTCGCCGAGCCCCCGCGCTCGCTCGCGAACAGGCCGCTCGTGCCGGCGACGATGACGGTCCCGCGGCTTTCCGCGTACTCGACGCGCAGGATCTTGGCCACGCGCGGCTGGGCCTTCGCCGCGGCCTCGGCCGTCTTGAGACGCCCCTCGACTTTTTCCCACGACGCGGCGAACAAGGTCTCGTCCCACAGAGTGGAGGCGAGAGCGTCGTCCCCGGCCGGAGCCTGCGGGCCCGGCAGGATGCGGCGGGGGTCGGGCTCGGCATGAGGCAGCTGCTCCACGGCACGAGCATAGAGGTCCTTGATAGCGCCGAGGTCGGCGCCGCCGGCGGCGGCGAAGCCCACGCGGCCGTCGCGCACGACGCGCACGCCGGCGCCGGCGCTCTCCGCGGCCTCGATTCCGTCGCGCTCGCCGTCTCGACGGGTGACGGCGCGCTCCTCGCCGGCCGAGAGATAGAGCTCGGCCTGGGTTTCGGAGGAGCGGGCCTTCATCCAGGCCACGGCGTCGCGCGCCAGGAGCTCGAGGTCGCCGCTCATCATGAAGGCATCACCGCGCCAACGCGGACCATCCCGTGTACAGGAACAGGAAGGAGACCAGGAGGAAGAACACGCCCCACTTCCGGCGCTCGAGGGCGATGTAGGCGTCGTTGAGCAGATAGTCGCGCAGGACCGCGTTCATCCGCTCGATCAGGTCCGGGCGGTACAGATAGCCGAGGCCCAGGAGACCGCTGAGCAGGCCGATGACGATCTTGAGGGTCGGGGTCATGCAGCCGGATTATAGCGGTTCATTGCGGCTTCCACGCCGCTGTCCGCCGCGAGGCGGACCGCGTCTATGGCGAGGTCGAGAGCCTTCTCGAGCTCGAGCTCCTCGGACTTATTGAAGCGCCCGAGCACGAAGGCCGCGGCGTCCATCCGTTCGGGCTGGGGGCCGATGCCGATGCGCACGCGCGCGATGCTCTCCGTGCCGAAGTGCTGGATGATGGACAGCATGCCCTTCTGGCCGCCCGCCGAGCCTTTCACGCGCAGGCGGATCTTCCCGAGCGGGAGGGCCATCTCATCATAGGCGACGAGTATGTCCTCGAGCGCGATGTTGTGGTACGAGGCGAATTTTTGCACGAACTCGCCGGAGAGGTTCATGTAGGTCATGGGCTTCGCCACCCACAGGCCGCCGCTTTTGGCCGCGACGCCGAGCCCCTTGAAGTTCGAAAAAGAATCCGCCTCGCCGACCAAGCGGTCGGCGAGGCGGAAGCCCACGTTGTGGCGCGTCTTCTCGTATTCGGAGCCCGGGTTGCCGAGGCCGACGACGAGCTTAAGCGCCACTGGTGGGAAGGCTTACTTGCCTTCCTTCTTGGATTCCTTCTTGGCGTCGGCCGCCGGAGCGCCCGGCTTCGGCGCTTCCTTGGTGAGCTTGCCTTCCTCGTCCTTCTTGCCCTTCGTCGCGGCGGATTCGGGCTCGGCGGCGGCAACGGCGCCTTCGACGACGGCGCCGGGCACGGGCTCGGCGACGACTTCAACCTTCGCGAGGACGATGCGGATGACGGCGGCGTCCATGGAGTCGAGGACTTCCACGCCTTCTCCGAGCGCGAGGTCCTTGACGTGGATGCTCTGGTGCAGCTCGAGCTTGGAAACGTCCACGTCGATCTTCTGCGGGATGGCCGTGGGCAGGGCCTTGATGCGCAGCTCGCGCATGTCGATGGACATCATGCCGCCGGAGGTCTTGACGCCGGGCGCCTCGCCGACGATGTTCAGCGGGACCTTGGCCTCGATCTTCGTGGTCAGCGAGATGCGCTGGAAGTCGGCGTGCACGGGCCGGTCGGTGACCGGGTGCCGCTGCAGCTCCTTGACGATGACCGTCTCCTCGCCCTTCGCGTGCTTCAGGCGGAGAATCGCGTTGGCGCCTCCCTTCTTGCGGGCGGCCATCAGGTCCTTCTCGGACAGAGCGAGCAGGATCGGCGCCTTCGTTCCGCCGTACACGACGGCGGGGATGGTGGATGCGGCGCGCAGCGTGCTCAGGACCTTCTTGGTGCCCTTCTCGGCGCGGACTTCGACGTTCAACGTGATTTCCATGACTTTCTTTCTCCTAAATTAAACGAACAGCGCGCTGATGGACTTGCCCTGATGGTTGCGCGCTATGGCTTCCCCCATAAGGGGCGCTATAGACAATACCGTCAGTTTCCCCCCGGCCAACGCGTGGACCGGGATCGAATCAGTGAGGATCATCTCCTCTAAAGCCGACTTGGCGATCAAGTCGTGGGCGGCGCCGGACAGCACGCCGTGGATGCAGGCGGCGTAGACCTTCAGCGCGCCGTTCTCGCGGATCTTGTCGGCGACCTTGCACAGCGTGCCGCCGGTGTCCACCATGTCGTCGAGGATGAAGCAGTTCTTCCCCTTGACGTCGCCGATGATGTTGTAGACCGAGGCCTCGTTCGGGCGCGGGCGCCGCTTGTCGATGATGCAGAGCCCCGCGTTGAGGCGTTTGGCGAACGCGCGCGCGCGCTCGACGCCGCCGACGTCCGGCGAGACCACGACGAGATTCTTGAGCGCCTTCTTCTTCACGTAGTCGATGAGAATCGGCGCGGCGTAGAGATGGTCGACGGGGATGTCGAAGAAGCCCTGGATCTGGGCGGCGTGCAGGTCCATCGTGATGACGCGCTGGGCGCCCGCCTCGACGATGAGGTTGGCCACGAGCTTGGAGCTGATCGGCATGCGCGGCGCGGTCTTGCGGTCGGCGCGCGCGTAGCCGTAGTAGGGAACGACGGCCGTGATGCGGCCGGCCGACGCGCGGCGCAGCGCGTCGATCATGATCAGGAGCTCCATCAGGTTCTCGTTGACGGGGCGGCAGGTCGGCTGGATGACGTAGCAGTCGGCGCCGCGGACGTTCTCCTCGATCTGGAGGTTGATCTCGCCGTCGGCGAAGCGGCCGACGTGCGTCTTGCCCAGCGGCACTCCGAGGTACTTGGCGATGCCTTCGGCCAGGGGGCGATTGGCGTTGCCGGAGAAGATCTTGAGGCCGCGAAGCGACTTCAGACCCTCCATCGGAAGGGGCTTTTCGACGAACTTGTGGGACGCCATGCGCGCCTCCGCTCTCTCGAGTGCCTTGTGGGCCATATCAGGTCTTGTTCACCTGGCGGGCGCGGGCGATGGCCAGCGCGTCGTCGGGCACGTCCTCGGTCACGGTGGAGCCGGCGGCCACCTTGGCGCCGCGGCCGATCTTGACGGGGGCGATCAGGTTCACGTTGGAGCCGATGAAGGCCTTCGCGCCGATCGTCGTCTTGTGCTTCTCCTTGCCGTCGTAGTTGCAGGTGATCGTGCCGGCGCCGATGTTGACGTCCTCGGCGATGTCGGCGTCGCCGATGTAGGAGAGGTGATTGACCTTCGAGCCGAAGCCGATCTTCGACGCCTTGACCTCGGTGAAGTTGCCGATGCGCGCGCGCGGGCCGATCGTCGAATCGGGGCGGATGTGGGCGAACGGCCCGACCGAGGTCTTCTCGAGCAGGCGCGACTGCACGACGTAGGAGAAACGGACCAAGCATTCGTTGCCGATCTGCGTGTCCTCGATGTGGGTGAAGGGCCCGATCTGGCACAGGCGGCCGATCTTCGTGTGGCCGCGCAGGATGACGTTCGGATAGATCACGGTGTCCTGGCCGATCTCGACGTCGGCGTCGACGTGGGTGGACTGGGGATCGCGGATGGTGACGCCGGAGATCATCAGGCGCTCGAGCATGCGCTTGTTGAGGACGCGCTCGGCGGCGGAGAGCTGGGCGCGGTTGTTGACGCCCTGGATCTCTTCGGCGTTGGAGGACGTGTACGCGTGGATCCGCCCGCCCTTGCCCCGTATGGCTTCCATCACGTCGGTCAGGAAGTGCTCCTTCTTCGGGCCCTTGGCGCCGATCTCCTTGAGGCCGTCGACGAGGGCCGACACCTCGAAGCAGTACGCGCCGGAGTTGACCTCGGTCAGCGCCAGCTCCTTGGGAGACGCGACGGACTCCTCGACGATGCGCTGGACCTCGCCGAGGGCGCCGCGCACGATGCGGCCGTAGCCCTTGGGGTTGGCCAGGCGCGCGGTGAGCAAGGTGGCCTGGCCCTTGAGCTGCTCGTGGGTGAGGAAGAGGTTGTAGATCGACTCGTAGGTGAGCAGCGGAGTGTCGCCGCACATGACCATCGCGGTCTTGAACTTCTTGAGGAAGGGGAGAGCCTCGAGCACGGCGTTGCCGGAGCCGAGCGGCTTCTTCTGGTGGATCATCTGCAGGGGGCGTGCGATGCCGACGGACTTCAGCATCTCCGCCGCGGCGTCCTTGACCTGCGAGGACTCGTGGCCGACGACGACGCCGATCGAACCGGGCTTGAGCGCGTTGGCGATGCGCAGGACGTAGAAGAGCATGGGGCGCCCGCCGACATGATGCAGCACCTTGGGAATCGTGGATTCCATCCGGGTGCCCTGACCCGCGGCGAGGATCAGCACGCAAAGCTGGCCTTGTCCCTTTTTGGTCGCGCTCATTTCATTTTCCTTAGAAATCTATTCCCGGGCGTGGATTCGAACCACGAATAACGGCTTCAAAGGCCGCTGTGTTACCATTACACCACCCGGGAGTCTGTACCGGCCCCGGCGACGGCCTTGTGAATTTCCTGCTCGTAACACGCGAAAACTTTGCTCTCGAGAAGCGTCCGGAATTCGACGCTGATCGGATGCGCCACGTCCTTGAAGCTGCCGTCGGGCATCTTCCGGGACGGCATGCAGAGGATCAGCCCCTTGTCGCTCGCGATCACCTTCATGTTTCGGACCACGAAGCAGTGGTCGAACGTGACGGTCGCGAACGCCTTGAGCTTATCCTCTTTGCGCAGGTGGATGCGGATTTCCGTGATCTCCAAGATGATCAGCCGTGACAGCTCGTCAAATAGACTTTCCAGGGGTAAGCCTGGAGCCGCCGTACGACTCGCACGCCTTCGGCGTGCGAACTGATAAACCCGAAAACCGAAGAACCCGAGCCCGACATGCGCACCCCCTTCACACCCGCTGATTCGAGGATGCGTCGGGCTTGTGCGACTTCCTTCATGACCGGCAACTCCGCCTGCTCCAAACGGTTGAAAAGCAGCCCCCCCCATTCCTCGACGGGGCGGCCGGATTTCAGACGACGGATGAGTTTATCAAGTTGGGATAGGCGCGTCAATATCTCCGAGCGGCCGCGGTGCGGTACGGCGGTGAAAACGGGCCCCGTCGGAGAGGGGAAGCCGGGCCAGACCAGGACCATGAACGGCAGGGATTTGGCGATTTTGATCGGCTTCAGGCGATCGCCGATCCCGGTGGCCCGGCAGAAATTGGCGTCTTTCAGGAAAAACGGGACGTCGGCGCCCAATTTGACGCCGATGTCGTGCAATTTCTTCTTCTTGGCGGCCGTCAAATTGATCTGCAAAAGCCTCGCTAATCCGAGCAAGGTGCCCGCGGCGTCCGAGGAGCCGCCGCCCAGGCCCGCCCCCATCGGTATGCGCTTGTACAGGACGATCTTGACGCCGACTCCCACCCGAAACTCCCGGTAAAAAGCCCGGGCGGCGCGCAAAACCAGATTATCGGGGCCGGCCGACAAGGGCATGGTGCCGAGCTCATCGACGATCTCCAAGGTGGCCTTATTGCCGCCGACGACCTCCATGTCGAGCACGTCGTAAATGTTGATCTTGGCGAAAAGGGTCGCGAGCGTGTGGTAGCCGCTCTTGCGCCTTCCCGTGACCTCCAGGAACAGGTTGATCTTCGCCGGACATTGTTGTTTCACGGAAGGAACTCGGCCTTCGGCTCCCCGCAGGAGATCGCGAGGTCCCAGAAGCGGCCCTTCGTCTCCATGAGGCGGGGCACCTGCCGCGCGCGCGCGCGCATGAAATCCGACAGCGCGACGGTGACGCCGTCGCCGGCGGGCGCGATCGACCGCGCGAGGCCGTCCTCGAGGTCGATCCTCCAGGCCGGACGCATCAGGCTGGTCCGGCCCCACCCCTTTTCCATGCGCGCCGGCCCGGGCGCGAAAGCCTCGCCGGAAAGCGCGGCCGCGATCGCGGCGAACGCGCCGTGCGCGGCCTCCTCGACGAGGCCCTGATCGAGGCCCGCCACGGGAAAGGGGTCCATCGAGAAGCCGCGCGCGTCGAGGCGCGCGCGCCACGCCGTGGAAAACATCGGGCCCAGAATCTCGAAGGAGACCTCGCGCGGCGCGCGGAAGGTGAACAGCGCCTGGCGCGACACGGGGCGGCCCGCGATGCGGCCCTTGAGCTCGCAGAGGCCGCTCATCTTCCGGACGCCGCCCTGGACCGCCTCCAGATGGCGCCGCCACAGCTCGCCGAGCCCCTCGTCGGTGAGGCCCTTTTGGAGAAACTCCGCCTTCACCTGAGCCGTCTTGGAGCCGAGGCTTTGCGCCAGGCGCCAGGCGAGCCAGGCCCCGTCGGCGTTGCCGACCTTCTCGTAGGCGGCGGCCAGGTGCTCCCACAGCGACTGATCGTCGGCGATGGCGCGGGCGGCCGCCTCGAGCTCGACGACGGCCTCGGTGCTGCGCCCCTGCTTGAACAGCGCCCAGCCG
>JAQTNG010000080.1 GCA_028714015.1 Elusimicrobiota bacterium
CGCTCGAGGTCCGCGCTGGGCGCCGGACCCGCGCCGGCGCGCAGCTCCCAGCGCCAGGCGTAAGCGGCCGCGAGGCCGGGAGCGGCCGCGATCGCGGCGTCGAGCTCGACCGCGGCGAGAGCGGGCTCCCCGAGCATTCGCAGCAGGCGGCCGCGCTCGGCCCGCTTCTCCGGCCCGGCCTTGGCGGGAATGCGGCTCAGCGCCGCGCGGTATTCCTTCCCGTGGATGATCCCGTGGCGGCCGGGGAGGTGCGCGGTGGAGCGCCCCAGGAGAAAGTGACGGCCTAGTATTTCGACGAGGCTGTCGGGCGGGAGGGTCTTCTTCATGGTTCTTCCTTATAAAGTCTAGCCATTTTACGCCCTTGACGCCTCTGCTATTTTGGCATACTCTTCTCAAGTGAACCGTAGAATAGAAGTAAAAGGGCTGCTTCTGACCGCGGCGCTGGCGCTGATTCCCGCCGCCTCCCTGGCGGACTCCCGCGCGCAGAAGTACTACTACGAGGATATTTCCCGCCCGTTTTTCGTCCCCGATCCGGCCCATCCCGGTCGGTACCGCTCCGCTCGCCCCGGCGCCATCGAGTCCTCCTTCGAGGCCGTCAAATCCTCGGGCACTTTCCGTGTGTTCGTGATCGGAGGCTCGATCGCCGGGCTCCTGCATTATCAAGAGGCGCCGGGCGAGTTCGGAAAATCCCTGCAGGCCGTTCTGCCGGCGCGGAAGGTCGAGGTTCTCAATTGCGGGATGGCCGGTTACGAGAGCTTCCGCGAGGCGCTGATCGAGCAGGAGATCCTGGAGTATTCTCCCGACCTGATCGTCTTTCTGACCGGCCACAACGAAGGGATCGCCTCCGCGCCGATCCCGATCTGGATCATGCGCGCGCAGGAACGGCTGAGCCGGCTCGCCGCCTATCGCGTCCTCGCCAAGGCGCTCCGGCCCGACGACGCGGCGCAGCTGAAGTACACCGACGCTCTGGCCGACGCCCGCGACAAAACATTCGCCCGCAATCTCGGCGACAACATTCGCCATGCGCGGCAGCGGGGCGTGCCGGTCGCCGTCGTCGTGCCTCCGCGCAACTACCGCGAGCCCGTCGAGCTCGGACGCACGCCCTACGACGCGGAATTCCTCCCGGGCTGGCTGAGCTTCCTGCGGGAAGACTACGCCGGCGCGCGCCGGTCCTGGAAGGCCTCGCTGTCGTCGGGGCCCGTCGCGGGCGTCCCGGTCAGCGCGTACAAGGCTTTTACCTGGGGGTTTATCGCGCGCAGCGAGGAGAAGCTCGGCCTGGCGGACGAGGCGCGCGCGTCCTTCGGCCGGGCCGCCCTGTACGACCGCGCGGCGATCTGCGGCACGGTGTGCCAGGACATCATCCGGCGCGTCACGAAAGAGGAGGGGGGCTTCCTCGTCGAGGCCGATCGGATGTTCCGCGGGCTGGCCTACCCGCGCATGCCGGGCATGGAGACTTTCAACGACCGCATGCACTGGAAGCCGCAGTTCAACTGCCTGATGTCCTCGGAGATCATCGCGTCCCTGCGCGCGGACCCGAAGCTCGGCGCGCTTCCTTGGGACGACGCGCGCGCCCGGGCGCTCAAGGCCTCATGCGAGCGGCCCGGCGGCCCCGGCACCGTGGAGGACGACCTCCGCATACTGAGCTACGTCCTCATGGGCCTTTCCTGGCCGGACTTCAGCCAGCTCTCGACGGTGTCGGTGTTCTATCTCCAGGCGATCCGCCGGCATCGCCCCGCCTGGTTCGAGGACGTGCCCGCGCTCATGAAGAAGATGGAGAACCCCCAGACCCAGGTGTACGGGCTCGCGATGGCGCCCGACGACCTCGTCCTGCCGCGCTTCTACTGGCACATCGGCGAGGTCCGCCTGTTGGAGAAGGACTACGCCGGCGCGAGCCGGGACATCGCGAAGGCGCTCGAGCTCGACCCGAAGCTGTCCTGGGCGCGGCTGAGCCTGGCGGTCGCCGAGGCTCTGCGCGGCGACGGCAAGCGCGGGCTCGCGCTCCTGAAGGACGCGAGCGAGCGCACGACGGGGGAGCAGCGGCACGACGACATACTGGCCTCCGCGGTCGCGGTGGGCCGGACGCTCGGCCTCGAGGGGGCCGCGGAGGTCGCCGCCTCCGATTCCGAGTACTGGATCAAGAAGGCCGAGCGGGCGGCGGCGGCCGGGAACAAGCCCGAGGGCGTGGCCGCGCTCGGCCGCGCCCGGGCGATGTCTCCCCAGCCGCACCAGCTGCGCTCGATCGCCCAGTACTATTTCCTGTTCCACGAGTACGGCAAGTTCCTCGAGCTGTTCGACGCGCTCTCTGCCGCGTATCCGAAGGACCCCGATCTCTGGCTCTCGTGCGCGGAGGCTTCGTTCTCTCTGGGCAATCAGGAGGCGGGCCGCGCGGCCCTGGCTCGAGCGGAGAAGCTCGGGCCGGATGCCGGGCAGAGGCGTCATATCGCCAGCCTGAGCGGCCAGTTTCGCGCGTCGGCCCCGGCGGGCGCGTCCCCAAAATGAAGAAAGCCGAGATCGTCCTCCGCGCTCGGAAAAATCACACGGCGGGAAGCTGAATGGAAGGCTCCGGAATCCTGATCCGCGTCGTCCAGCTCTACGCGTGGGGCTTATTCCTTTTTTCCTGGGCGCAGTTGGGCTGGGTGGACTGGAAGGAGCAGAAGATCCGCAACCAGTACATCGTGTTCTGGCTCAAGCTGGTCCTGCTCGGCTACGCGCTGATCCTGGGGCAGTCCCTCCTCGGCGAGCTCGGCGTCATCAAGGTCTTCATCCTGCGCGATTATTACCTGGCCCTGCTCGGGCACGCGGCCTTCTCGCTCGCCGCGGCCTACGCGCTGTGGTGGCTGCGCATCTGGCCCGCCGGGGACGTGAAGCTGTTCGTCCTGCTCTCGCTGTGCTATCCCATGATGCGGATTCCCGGCTCGTTTCGCTCCGGCCTTCTCTTTCTCGAGGTGCTGATCAACACCTTCGTCCCGGCGGCCGCGTTCCTGTTCCTCACGGCCGGGGAGTATCTTTGGCGCACGCGCTTCGCCCACTACAAGACCCACGTCACGGTCCGCGCCCGCTCGTACTGCAAGGATTTCCGCTTCCCCGAGTTCGACTTCTCGCGTCTGCGCTTCAAGTCGTTCGGCTCGGGCCTGCTTCCGGCGGGCCTCGCCTCCCGCGAAAGCGCGCGGGCCGCGGTCGCCTCCCTTCGCGGGAAGTCCGCGCGGGCGTGGGTCCTCGTCAGGGCGGAGCTGACCGGCTGGCTGAAGGCCTACCGGGAGCATCCGCGGCAGTTCCTGATCGACGCGCTGTCCTGGCTGTCGATGATGGCCGTCATGTCGATGATCTCCTACTATCTCAACGACGTGATCACCTCGAACGTGCTGAAGACCTTGGTCTGCTTCGCCTTGATGTTCACCTGGAGCCGCATCTGCCAGTTCATCGGCACGGGCTGGGCTCTCGCCGCCGTGTTCGGCGCGTGCGGGATCATCCTGTGGCGCCATCCGAACGTCAGCCTCCCGGCTCTCGCCGTGGTCTTCGGGCACATCACGATCTTCAGCCTGTGCATCCTCCTCGGCGTGCAGCTGGCGTTCAAGATCATCGCCGGGAAAACCGGCTACGTGTTCCTGCCCTTCCTGATGATGCTGCCGGGCCTGATCCCGTGGCGCTTCCTGATCGTGACCGCCTGGTCCGGAGTCGGGGCCGTCTGGTTTCGGCTCTCGGCCCTCGCCCACGGGATCAATTTGCCCGGCCTGCCGCGCCTTCCCGTCGTGCACCTTCCGCAGATCGGCGCCTTCGCCGCCCCGGCCTGGATCGCCGCGGTCGACCTCTCAGGACTTGCGGTATGGGCCGTCATGGGCCTGTTTTTCGGGCTCGCCTTGGTGTTCGTGAAGATCTGGGACGCGGAGTCCTATCAGACCGTGCCGATCGCCCACATCGCGCGCTTCATGACGCTCGGGCCTTCGCTCGTCGCGCGGATCGAGGCCGATCCGGATTTCCATGACGAGCACTTCTCCACGCTCTACGCCGACGGCCTGACCGGCGAGCAGGCGGCGGTCCTTCAGGAGTGGTGCCGCGAGGAAGGCCTCGAGACCGTGCCGCTCGCGCCGACGATCTCGTTCGCGAACTGGATTTTTCTGGGCTATTTCCTGACCCGTCTGCTCGAGGGCCATGTGCTGAGGTTCCTCTATTGAACACGCTCGATGAACGTCGTTGGATCTTCGGCGGCGGCCTGAGCCCGGAATGGTCCTGGGTGGTCCGGCGGCGGCGCGAGCTGGCGCTCTCGGAGCTCGCTCGCATCGAGACGCATTATCTGAAGCACGCGCCCGCGGGCGCGCGCAAGCGGCGCTACGCGGCGGGCCTGCGCTACTTCCTGAGGACGAAGGGGCCCGAGCGCGACCGCCTCGCCGTGCACCCCTGCTTCGACTACTGGCTCGACCTGCACGCGAGGCATTTCGGCGCCCCTGTCCAGGACAGCGACTGGCATCTTCAGTTCGGCCTGTTCCAGAGCTTCCCGGCCGCGCTGGCGGTCGCGCGCGGCGACCGCCTCGAGCTCGACGCGACGGCCGACCCCGACGGGCGCTTCTTCCTCTACGGAACGCCGGGCTTCCTTCAGGCCGAGCCCACGGCTGCGCTGCGCCTGCGCGCGGCGGGGGGCAGGCTCGAGGTGAACGGCGGGCGCGCGCCGCTGCAGTCCTTGGCCGAGGCGGTGCCCGGCATCGTCGCCGACGACCGCGGCTGGCTGATGACGCACGGCGTGACCATGCACGGCCTCGTCAGCCTCGACGCGGGCGAGCGCGCGCGCTTCGCTTCGGTCCTCGGGGAGGCGTTCTGCGACCTCGCCGGGCGAGATCCCGGCCTGTACGCGGAGATGCGCGACCTGCTCTTCTCCCTCGTGCCGCTCAAAAATCCCGTCGAGCACGGCAGCGTCAGCTCCTCGTACGTCAACCTGCGCGGCCTGATCGCCCTGTCCCACGCCGAGGACCGCATGCTCCAGGCGGAGACCTTGATCCACGAGTTCTGCCACCAGAAGATGAACCAGCTGCTCGTCGTCGACGAGATCCTGCTGCCGGGCCAGGGCGGCCAGGTGTTCTATTCGCCCTGGCGCCCCGACGCGCGGCGCCTGCGCGGGCTTCTGCTCGGCGCGCACGCGTTTCTCAACGTCGCGCGCTACGTGGCGACCTCGCTGGCCCGCGAGGAGTTCCCGGTCGAGCAGCGCATCGAGCTGATGGTCAACGTCGCCCTGCGCCTGAACCAGGTCGAGGCCGCGCTCAAAGGGCTGACCGGCTACGGCGCCTTCACCGAATTCGGCCGCGCCTTCGTGATGGGCATGTGGAGAGAGCTCGAGGTCCTGCGCCACTCGGTGCTGTGGTTTCCCGCCGCCTTGCTCAAGGAGCAGGCCGCCGCCGCGGCCGCGCACCGCAAGAAGTACGCGCTCGGCGACACCGGCTTCTACAAGGACGCCTCGCTCGTGGACAAGGTCCGCCGCGCGGCCTTTCTGACCCCCGAGGAAGAGTCATGAACGCCAAAGAGCGGACCGAATGGACGAAGGCCGTGGGCGCGTGCCTGCCGGGCGGCGACATCAAGGCGATGCTCGCCGCCGCCGAGGCGGCGGACGGTCCCGGGCGCTGGGAGGTCTCCGTGTGCGGCGCCGGCCTCCACGCCGTCGGCCTGCGCTTTTTCGGCGCCGGCGATCACGGCGCCTGGATCAAGGCCGCCCTGAAGGCCTTCGCACTCGAAGGCCCCGGGCCGGACGCGCCGCGGGAGGGCTTCCCCTGGCTCACGGCGGCCTGGGACCTGAAGACCGGACGCTGGACCGCCGTCCGATTGTGCGGCTCCGCGCGAGGCGCGAAGCTCAAGGCCGGCCGGGCCCTCGCCTGGGACTTCACGGCCGGCCGCGAGACCCCGACGCGGCGCCTGCTCAATCCGGTCCCGTTCAAGGCGGGCATTTTCAAGGAGCCGGTTCTGGACCGCGCCCTGGAGGATTTCTCCCGGCTCGCGCCGCTGGCCTCGCTGTCGCACGAAGCGCCGGGCTGGTCCTTGCGTCTGTCCCAGCGCTTGCGCTGGCCGATGTTCGCCCGCTGCGAGCTGTCGGCGGCCTTTACGCCGGCCTCCTCCCAGCTCGCTCTGTTCCTGCTCGACCGCAGCGTGACCGAGCTGTCCTTCGACGGGGAGACCCTATGGGCGCACTGCGCGGGATGAAGAAGAAGGTCTGCGTGCTCGCCAGCGGCGGCTTCGACAGCTGCGTGCTGGTGGCCGACCTGCTCGAGCGGGGCTACGAGGTCCATCCCTTTTATGTCCGGTCCGGCTTCTACTGGGAGAAGGCCGAGCTGCACTGGCTCAGGCGATTTCTCAAAGCGCGCAAGTGTCCGAAGCTGAAGCCTCTGACGATCGCCGAGGCTCCGATGCGCTGGATCATGGGCCGGCACTGGAGCCTGACGGGCAAAGGCGTGCCGTCGTCTCGCGCGGCCTGGGACTCGGTGTACCTGCCGGGCCGCAATCTCCTTCTGCTGAGCCAGGCCGGCGTCTACGCCGCGACGCACGGCATTCCGCTCCTCGTTCTCGGCGTCCTGCGCGGAAACCCGTTCGCCGACTCGAAGCCTCGCTTCATTAAAGACATGCAGTCGACGATCAACGACGCCCTGCGCTCGCGCCTCAAGGTCGAAGCGCCCTACACCAAGCTCGGCAAGGCCGACGTGGCGCGCCTGGCCGCGGGCCTTCGCAAACGTTTCCCGTTCGAGCTGACCTTCTCCTGCCTGCGCCCGCGCGGGATCAACCTCTGCGGCGGCTGCAGCAAGTGCGCCGAGCGCAAAGCCGGCCTTCGTTATGCGGTGATTTCCGCCGTGGACACCGCGAAGGACTTGTAGGAGCCGGCCTCGAGCTGGTCGTTGAGCCAGGTCACCGGCTGGGGCTTGAAGGACACCTCGATGAAGGAACGGCACCCGGCCGCGTGGGCCGCGCGCACGGCGTCGAGATGGCGCTCGCAGGCGACGGTCTGCTCGGCGAGCAATTCCTTGATCCGAGCCGGGTCGGTCTCGGCCTTCCCGGAGGTGCCCATGAACACGGGAACCTTGGGCGCCTTGACGTCGATGGCGGCGAGCGTCGCGGCGAGCGCGGCCTTGGCGGGGGCGAAGGCCGCGGTGTGATACGGCCCCTCGACCTTGAGCACCTTGACCTTGACCGGCCAGTCCTCCGCGGCGGCCTTCGCCGCGTAGGCCTCGAGCGCGGCGATGGTTCCGCCCAGGGTCCCCTTCGTCGCCGTGTTCCAGAGCGCGACCGAGACGCCGGGGACCTCGCTGGCGGAGTCGGCGACGTCCTGGAAGTCGTCGGCGGAGGCCGCCGCGAGGCCCATCGGCTCGGTGAAGGCCCTGCAGCAGTCGGAGAACGCCTTCGCGCGCGCGGCGATGAAGCGGCCGGAGTCCTCGACGGAGAGCGAGCCGGCCGCGACCAAGGCGGCGACGACGCCCATCGAGTGGCCGATCGCGCCGTCGAGCCGGAGGCCCGGGTGCGCGGCCTCGTAGGCGAGCCAGTGCGCGACGTGCGAGGCGTGGATCGCGCGCTGGGCGTTGAAGGTGAGAGCCAAGGGCTCCTCGGCCATCGTCGTCAGCAGAGTCTCGAGATCGGCGCCGAGCGAGGGCTTCAGGCGCTCGATGACGGACCGGGCGGCCGGGTTCTTGAGCAGCTCGACGCCCATCCCCGTTTCCTGCACCGACTGCCCGGCGAACAGCGCGCAAAGGGTCCCGTTCATGGAGCTACGTTACTTTTTTAACGGCGGAACGTCTATCGCCGGGCGAGGTCGGCCCGCGGGGCGCGAGGACGGCTTGCGGATGGGCTTCCCCGTGACGGCGTCGATGTAATACTCGTTGATCCGGCCCTTGACGGTTTCCAGCACGAGCCAATAGGTCTTGCCCCGGAGCCGTTTGTCGTTCCACCCCGGCTCGCCCGGGCCGGAGGCCATGCGCAGCTCGAGGTACTGGCTGTTGCCTTCCGCCGTCAGCAGGCCCATCTTGGCCGCGACGGAGACCGCGCGCGCGTAGTCCACCTCGAGCTTGGCGATGCAGTCGCGGTGCCCGATCGTGTCGTCGCCGTCGACGTGCTTCATGTAGTTGTAGAGGGGGAAGGTCGGATCGGTGGGGCCTTTTCCGTTGGGCTCGTAGACCTCGACCGAGAACAGCGGCAGCTTGGGCGTCATGAAGTGCGTCGTCACGCTGTTGTAGTAGCCGGAGAGCTCCGCGGTCTCCTTGGCGTCCTTGCCGATCATCGCCCGGTGGAAATAGTTCATGCCGACCGTGAGCCCGGTGAAGCAGAAATCCTTGTGGCCCTCGCGCTCGGCCTGCTTCCAGGAGCCCATGATCAGGGAGCCCATCGAGCTTCCCCCGGGATCGGCGTTTTCCGCGGCGCGCGCCGGCGCGCGGAAGGCGGCGCACAGCGTCAGCGTGAAAATCAGGCGGCGCATAAGCGCAAGTGTAGCCCGGGGAACGCGGCGCGTCAAGGTTACCGCTCTTACGAGATCATGAAGCTCGCGGCCGCGAAGCGGCCGGAGTGGGAGAGGGACAGGCTCCAGTCCTGCGGAGCGCCCCTCCACAGCACGCCGGGCAGCCCGGAATTCTCGGTCAGCGCCAGCCGGGAGGAGGTCCCGATCTCGTCGTTGGACGAACTGATCATGTCGAGCGCCAGGTCGCGCACGAAGGCGCCCGGCGAGGTTCCGGGGGGCACCTCGTCCACGGACCACAGTATGTCGCCCTCGGTCTCCTCGTCGCCGATGTAGCCGCCGCGCAGGACCGCGACGCAGTGGAGCTTCTCCTCGTCGTCGTCGGTGAAGCGGATGTCGAGCTGGAGGCCGGACGGTATGTGCGTCGCCTTGCGCCGGAAAAGGTCCACCTCGATCTCGTGGAACGCGCCGTTGGGGACCACGATCACGGCGCGGCCGAGCGCCTTGTGGCAGGCCTCCTTCGCGCAGAAGAAGCGCCAGAAGCCGCGGAACAGGCCCTCGGGCCCGAGCGAGGCGAGGTAGGCGAGCTCCTTCTTCGTCAGGTGGCGGTCGAGCCACTCTTGGTCGGCCTCCAAGAGATCGTCCGAAAAATTTTCTCGGAGGAGGCCGCCTTTGAGGTCCACGACGTCGTTTCCGGCGCAGTTTCGCGCCATGTCCGAGCCCTTCCACCACTCCTGCTGCATCTCGGCCAGGCGGTCGAACAGGCGCTGGCTGATGTCGCGCGGGTTGGTCTCGCCCGGGAGCACGCCCTCGATGAGATCGGCCACGACGCGCAGCCGGTCGCCTTTCGGCGGGCAGGCCGTCGTCGCGATCTGCCGGTCGGCGCGCAGGTACACGCACAGGAACTTCGTGTTGGGGACCTCGAGCGCCAGCTTGCCGAGGAAATCCTTCGGCCGCTTGGGCTCGAGCCAGCCCGAGCGCGAGCGCCCGGCCTCGGGATAGACGAACACGGCGCCGCCCTCGCGCAGGACCCAGGCGCACTTGTCGAAGGCCTTCTGGCGCCAGGACTCGCTCGCGGCGTCTTCCCCGCCGCGGAGGAAAGGTATGCAGCGGCACAGATACAGGAGGCCGCGTATGAAGGCGCTCTGCACCGGCCCGCCGAGCTTGTAGTAGTTCGTGTACTCGGGGGTGGACCACGGTATGCGGCGGTCCTCGATGAGGCGCCCGACGGGGAAAATCGCCCAGTAGACGAGGAAGCTGTCGATGAGGGTCAGGTGGTTGGCGGCCCAGATGACGGGGCCGTCGTGCGCGTCGAGCTTGGCCCATATGTCCGCGCGCAGCGCGTCAATGTTCTCGTCGAGCCGGTACCGAAAATGAAACCGCGCGACCGCGGTGACCACGAGCGACACGGGCACCACGAGCGCGCGGCTCAAGAGCCACTGGAGGCGGAGGGCTTTGACTTCCTCCGCCTCCAGCGGCATCGTTAGGAGAGCTTCTCGGCGAGCGTCACGGCTTCCTTCAGGGCCGCGCGGACCTCGGCGACCTGGGTGTCCTCGATCGCGCGGCGCTTGCCGGCGGCCTCGGAGACTTCCTGCGAGACGCGAAGCTTCGCCGCGCTCATCTTCAGTCGCGTGCGGATCTCGGCCTCCTCGCCGCGGAGCTTGGCCAATGAAGCCGCGTCGCCGCCGGCCGAGACGCCCTTGATCTTGTCGAGGGTCAGGTTCAGCTCGCTGGTCAGCGCGTCGAACCCGGACTTGTCGTTCATGTAGGCCTTCGCCTTGGAGGCCGCGAGCTTGGAGGCGTCGGCGAGCAGGGCGTCGTAATCCTTGGCCTGCGCCACGAGGGTCTTCAGGTTGACCAAAGCCTCGCCGCGCTCGGCGCCCGCGAGCTTCTCGGCCTTGCCCGCCATCTTCTTGAGCGCGTCGGCCATCTTCCAGCCGTCGCCGGTCGCCATCACGTAGGCGAACGACATGACCTTCTCGAGATAGGCGTCGTTCTTCGGCATATGGCCCAGGTCCATGAGCATCTTGACCGACAGTCCCGGAGTGGCTGCTAAGGCGTCTTGACCGTCCAAAATGCGGAGCTTTCCAAGTTCGCCAGCCACCAATTTGTAGTCGCTGGACCCCTCGGAGAGAGGCTGCTTAGTGGTCATCTTCGTGAGGAACTGGCGCTCGATGGACATGGTGATGTCTGCGAGGTTCGAGGACTCGATGCCCATGCCCACGATGTGGCCGAGATAGGGGGTGTTCGCGTCGGCCGCGGCGTAGTTCGCCTCGTTGGTGGCGTATTTCTTGACGCCCGCCGTGATGCGCTTCTCCGTGTCCTCCGGGGTGAGCGTGTTCACGTCGACCGCCTCGACGACCGCCTGCTTTCTCATGAATGCCATGTGGGTTCGTTCCTCCGAGTCTTGACTGATTCTATTATTTTCCGTTCCAGCGTTTGAAGAGCACGCACCCGTTGACGTCGCCGAAGCCGAACGAGGCCTTGATGACGTACTCGAGCTCCTTCTTCACCATCTGATGAGGGATGCTGCTGCCGATGGGAATCTGCGGGTGCACGTCCTCGCTGTTGATCGAGGGGTGCACGTAGCCGTTGACGATCTGGTCCACGACGGCGACGCACTCCAAAGCGCCCGCCGCTCCGAGGCTGTGGCCGATCATGGATTTCGTCGACTGAATGAGGGGGAAGCGTTCTAAAGGGAGCTCCAGGGCCTTGATCCAGCTCCCGACCTCCCTCGGATCCGCGCCCGTCGACGTCAAATGGCCGTTGATCAGCGAAATGCGCTTCGGATCAATCTCCCCGTCCTTGATGACCTGCCGGATGCACCGCATGACCCCGTCCGGATTGGGGAAGGTCATCGTGCCGCCGTCGCGCTGGCCGCCGGAATTGGCGTAGGCCGCGACGACCTCGCACAGGATGGTCGCGCCGCGCTTGCGCGCGCTCTCGAGCGTCTCCAGGCGCAGCACGCCCGCGCCGCCGGAGGGCACGAAGCCGCAGGCGCCGGCGCCCATCGGCTGGGAGCCCTTCTCGGGGCGGTCGTTGAACTTCGAGCACAGGACGTCGCGCATCGCGTCGAAGCCCGACCAGGTTCCCGCGTGCGTGCCTTCTGCGCCGCCCGCGTACATCGAGTCGGCGAAGCCCATCTGGATGTGCTTGAAGGCCTCGAAGATGGCCTCCGTGCCGGTGTTGCACGCCGACGAGTTCGTCGTCGTCTGACCGCCGAGGCCGAGGAACTTGCCCACGGCGACCGAGACCGAGCTTTCCATGATCTTGGGCACTATGTCGGTGCCCATGGGCCGGCAGCCCATGCCCGGGTCCTGGTCGGCCGCCTCGTTCATGACCGGCGCCAGCTCGTCGAACATCGTGTCCATGCCGCCGATGCCGCAGCCGATGATGGCGCCGGTCGTCCAGTCGACGGGGGTTTCGCTGTAGCCCTTCTTCAAATCGACGCTGACGCCCGCCATGCGCGCGCACTCGACGGCGGCCATCGTCGCGTAAACCATCGCCTCGTTGAGCTTGGCGAGGTCGGGGCCGGAGATCAGCGCCTCGGCCTCGTCGGGGCCGACGGGGGGCTTGCCGCCGATCTGGCAGGCGAAGTTGAGGGCCTTGAGCTCCTCGTGATGGGCGATGCCGGACTTGCCGGCGGCCAAGGCCGCACTATAAGCGGCAACGCCCAGACCATTGGGAGCTACGGCGCCGATGCCGGTGATGACGAC
>JAQTNG010000081.1 GCA_028714015.1 Elusimicrobiota bacterium
TGAAGGCAGGGCATGGAATACGAATGGGCTGTCGGCGATGAAGAGGTCGGAATCGATAAGCATTAGGCGCGACAGCTCGAGGATTTTCATTATGCGAGCTTTCTAAAAACCACTTTATTAGAATAATCTATGTAATTATTCAGTCTAAAATTTACTCCATCAGATAAGACAAGCCCTCCGCCATAAGTATTATTCTGGCTAATCCATGAAGACCCAGAGTAAATTTCAAGTTTTACGCCATAATTTATTGCTAACATATATATACCTGTTGGAATAATCCAAACGCTCGATGGAGCAATTATATGTTCTCCATAAGTACCAGCATTACCACGCTCGAAATCTATTCCAAAAACGGTCCCTTCTAAATCTCCATCGACGACATTTGGCTTATTTATAAAACCCACAGATAAAGCGCCATCATAGATGGCCTTTGCCTCGTCGAACTCATACAGATTCCCCGACCCGTCATAGTAGCCCTTGTACTCCGCGTTCCAGCTCACGCCCGCGAGCGAGGCCACATACGACGGCACCAGCGTGAGCGTATCCACCGAAGGAGTGAGCTTCACGTAGTCCGAGGCGACGCCTGATATCGCTGTGTCTGAGGTCGCGACGTAGAGCGTCCCGCCGACGTTGAAGACCGCGCCATGTACGACGTTGCCGCCTACTACTTTCTGCGCGCCGTCCACGCTCTTCACGAGCGCCATGAGTAGCGCATTCTGTTTCTGATAATCGCTGACCGCTGCTGGAACCGAAGCGGGAAAGGGGATTTTCTCGATAGCCATTATCGGGCCTCCGTGACGTTGAGCGTGAAGTCGAGGACATGATCGTTTTTCGCTACCTTGCCCAGCTCCATCACGCCGTAGAGCGGCATCACTTCTTCGTGCCAGTTCTCAAAAGCATCGAGCCAGACTGGGACCGAGCGACTCACAGGCGAAATGAGGTCACGAAGCGCGCGATAGGCCTCGAATCCGATAGCGAAGAAGTTCAAGGGAATCTGCCGCAGGGGCTCGATACGATTAGCGAACACCTGGCCGTCGAGCGAGGTCTCGACCGTGGAATTATCCAAAAGCGCGTCCGTCCAGTCGTTCCGGGGATCGGGCATCGTGTATTCCTTCCCGATGCCGATACCACCGACGTAGACTGATCCCACCGTGACCTCCACGTCGACCTCCATCCGACGCACGCCTGAGATCGCGGTGAAATGGACCACGAGATCAGCAGGCAGGACCGCGATCGTATCGAGAAGCGCATCGGCCGCGTCGTAGAGCCGGACCTCAATAGTCTCGGCGTTCGTATACCCTAGATAGATACAGTTAACGATGATGGCCGCGGCCCATTCCGCGACGATGGTATCGGAGGACGCTACGGACTGGTAGCGCTTCTTGAGGATCTGGTGCGCGAGGTTCGACGCGGGGTAGTTCGGGGACTCATTGACGGCCGAGAGTGAGGCATCGAGGAGCGCGTTGTCGAAAAGGACTTTCATCGGCTTAGCCTCACTGCGCCGTCGTTGATCTGCCTAACCGTAGACTCGGCGATAACGCGACCGTCGAGCGTGAGCTGGACGACGATCGCCTGTCCTTGGCTTCCTTGGATTGACGAGACCACGGCCGCCGCGACCTGGGCGGCAAATTCTTGCATGAGCGGCTGACCGAGGGCCGACGTACCGAAGAAGATATCAGCTCCGCCCTTGTCGCCGGCCACGACCTGGCGGCCGTCGTTGCCTGAGGGAAGAACGATGCCGCCCGTGGCGAGGGCGGGGGGCTTAGGCTTGGACGCCATGTAAGCGACGGTCTGCGCGATGCCCGCGGCCGCGGTTATGCCGACGAGAACAAGATTCGGAAGCGCTTCTGCGATAGCCGCGGCGATGTCTGCGGCGATCGTGAAGCCCTTCGCCGTCCACGCCTCCATGTCGGCCTTGTACTGGAGCTGCGCCTTCTTCTTCTCGAAGTCCTCTTCGAGCGCGAAGAGCGCGAGCTTCTTCCGCGCCTCCACCTCGGCCTCGGCGTCGCCCGCAGCGACAGCGGCCTCGACTTCTGCTTCAAGCGCCTGCCGCTTCGTCAGGCCGTCGTTCTCGATAAGCTCTTGCTCGCGCTGATACCGCTCTTCTAGCGCATCGATCTGGCGCGCATACATCTCCGTGCCCGCGGTCGCGATAGCGTCGATGACACCGATCACGGCATCAGCGTAGTCCTGCCATGATCTCTTACTATCCGCGAGCGCTTTCTTCTCTTCGCCATCGGCGAGCAAATCGTAGTACTTATTTATTGACTCACGGAGTCCGTCGACGTTCTGGCCCTTTTTCTCCCAGGCCTCGGCGGCATTGAGTGCGTCCTTGCGCTCGTCCTCAAGTTTGTCCTTAGCCGAAAGACTCCCGCGCTCGATCGCTTGTGCCTGCTTATCATAGCCTTCCGTTGCTTTTTCGACAGCCCTTGTCTCGTCGTCGTAGGACTTGATCGCGTCCATATTGGACTTAATAAGGGAGTCGCGCTTCGCCTTTGCGGCATCGGCTTCGGCCTTACTTTGCGCATTGATAGCCTTCTGCGCATCGTCAGAAGCTTCTACTTCTTCGCGCATCGAAACGACGAGGGCGAGCGTGGCGTCTCGCATGTCTGTCGTCGTGCCTTGCCCGACGCCCATAGAAACTATGAGCTTATCGAGCGCCTGGTATTCGTTCTCGGTAGCCGACAGCCGCTCTTTCGCCGCCTCGGCAGAGGTAAGAGCTCCAGCAGCTTCCTCGCGACTTATGCGCGCGAGGTCGTCGCTGTAGTCCTTTGTTATCTTGGCGCGTTCGGCTTCAAGCTTCGCCTGCCACTCGGCGTTCTTCTGCCGCTGAGCCTCATCCTTATCTTCTTGCTCTATCTGATCCGCTCTTTTTTTTGCGACTTCATCCTGTTCTTTTTTTAGCTTGCTCAGCGCCTCAATTTGTTTATTGATTTCATCTAGTTCTTTTTGGAAAAGCTTATCAGATTTTACTTTAGCAGTACCCATGCCACCGCCTAAAGCGAAGGCCTGCTCTCCCGCTCTGGCTTTTTCGTAATACTTCCTCTGTATCTCCAGATCTTCTAGTTGTTTCTCAAGGCTTCTTGTTTCCTCGCCGTTTCTTGCTTTTCGTGATCTATCCCATGCCTCAGTAAAATCATTCTGCGCCTTAGCTGCCTTGCCTACGGCCTGGACTACCCCTAGCCAGGCTTCTCGCCACGGCGCGAGCGTCCTCGATATCGACCTTCCTATTTCCTCGTTGACATCGCCCACCGCGTTCTTGAGTTTGTCCCTGAGGCTGATATCGAGATCGCCGACGGCTTTCGACGCGCCGCCGAAGGTCTTCTCGAGCTCTCCCATGATGATGGCCTGGGCGCCAGCGATGTCGCCCGCGTCCTGCATCGCCTTCATCATGTCCTTTTCCTGTTGCGTGAACTTGAAGCCCTGCTTCGACAGCGAATCGAGGCCGAGGGCTGGATTATCGAGGGCCTTGCCCACAGCCTGAGCGGCGGCTGTCAGGTCCATCTTCATCACCGTCGCCATGTCGAGTACGGCTTCGGTGGCCTTGTCGAAATTCACGCCCTGGATGTTGCGGAATCCGAGAAGCACAGACTGCATGGAAAGGATGGTCTCGTCGCCGTATTTCGTCGTGTCCTGGAGCGAAGACGCTAGTTCGTGTAGGTGCTCGGAAGTCGTCCACGCCGTGGCCCCGGTCATTTTCAGCGTATTCTCGACGAGAGCCGTCGCCTCTGCCTGCTCTGCCCAAGCGTCCTCCATCTCGCTTGCCTTGGCGATGATGGACTGAATGGCGTTGATGACTTCCTTTGCCACGGCCACGGGACCGAGCATGGCGTCGCGCATTTTCCCGAAGGCTCCGACGAAGCCACCGCCCTGCTTCCCGCCTTCGAGTATCTTCTGCTTCTGCTGCAGGCTATCGAGCGCGGCCTCGGTCTTCTTGATGGCGGCGACGGTCTCGGCCGATGCCGTGCCCTCCTTCACCGCCTTATTCTGTAGCACCTGCAGCTCGGTCTTACGGAGGTTGATGAGGCGCTGAACCGCCTGCTGCTCAGATAGCGCCCCCGCCTTCATCGCGCCCTCTACGTTCTTCATCTCGGCGGCGATGTTCTTCAGCGTGTTCTTATACCGGGTGCCGGCATTGGTCGAATACTTTTCCGAGGAATCGGCGAACTCTTTCCCGAGGTTGTCGAAGGCGGTCTTGCAAGCGAGGATATCGGCATTGAGGGCCGAGAGCTTTATCCGTACCTCAGAATTGATGGAGCCGGCATCGACGCTCATCTACCGCCCCGATTCCGCTTCGCCTCTTCCCGCAGTTCCTCGACGCGCTCGTCGTAGATGATCCAGGCGCGGTTGTCGATGTCGCGGACGTTGAAATCGGAGAAGACGCCGTGGATGTACTCGTGCGGGGCCTTGCCGCCGCGTTCGGCGAGGACTGCGGCCTGGTAGAGCATGTCCTCGGTGACTTTCTTGATATCGGTCTCGTTGATCCCGAGCGCGGCCTGTACGACGCCCGCCACGAAGTCCTCAGGCAGCACAACTTCCCAAGCCACGATGAGGGCGTCGCGGATGCCCTCGGCCTCGGACCTTGCCGGTCCCGGACTCATGTCATCCAGGAGGCCGTTGATGTGCTGGATCTGCGCCTTAACCTCGGCATTGAAAGTGCGATTGCCGACGGCCGCGAAGATATCGTCGTATGTCGGCGCCACCAGCGCGGCCTTACAGATGCAAATATTTTTCTGCGCGTAGGTCAGGACCTCGGACCACTGCGTCTTTATCTTGGCCTTTGACCACTTGTAGCTATCGCTCTCGATGAGGCTGAAGTTGCCGATGGCTTGGATCTCGAGATCCGAGAGCCGGCGAACCTTGACGATTCCACACGGCAGCCCCTTCCACGGCAACGCCACGAGGCGGTGCTCGGCCGCGTCGATGCGGTTGAGCACTCCCTGGGGCTGTTCCTGTTTCCGGGGCCGCCGTCCGAACATCATCAGGGCCTTACACGTTGTCCAGGTCGAGGGCCGCGTACTCGGACAGCGTGAGGTATTCATACTTCACAGCCGTCTCCTCCACCCCCGCCGCGTCCTTATATGTAGTCGCGGTGTAGGTATAGTTCTTCTTCCTCCAGCTCTGGGCGAAGCTATCGTCGCCGAGGCTTCCCATGGCATTGAGGACGGTGATCTTCTGCCAACCCGTCTGCTCGCCCTGCTTGGACTCGCCCTTGCCGTAGACGGGGTTGAAGATCTCGATGGCGAAGTACGGCTTCTCCGACGAGGAGTTGGGCATGGAGAAGACGCCGTCGGCGTCGATCTCGCCGCCCGAGAACAGGCGCATGAGTTCGAAGTCCTCCGCGGTATCGACGATCGAGCCCGTCGCGCCCTTGACGTATCCCTCGACGATGCACGAGGTGTCATCGCCGTTGGCGTCGGTCACGGTATCCGTCTCGTCGGCCTTGACGTCCGGGGTCACGGATAAGGACTCGAGAGTATCGGCCTTGATGAAGGCGGCGCCGATGCCGCGGCCGAAGCCCGCGAGCTCGGCGGCCAGGCCGTAGACCTGCAGGTAAGTTCCCGCCGAATCGACGATCTTCAGCCTGCCCGTGGTAGCGTCGACGGAAGCCGTGTAGCCGCCAGTGATTGAGGCCGCGGTGAACGCGGTGACGAAATTCGCAGCCGTGACCGCGGCTTCCGTGAAGCCGCTGAGGTCGAGAGTATCCTCGACAGCCGCATCGCCATCGGTCTTGAGACTAATCGGGACCGCGCTGATGACCGCGTGCGCGGCCGAGAAATCGAACGGACCCGCCCCGCCGAAGACGCCAGTTAGCGCGCCAGGGAAGGTGCCGTTCCCGCAGTGGGGGATGAAGCGGGCTCGCGACAGCCCCCGCACGAATTTCGCTGCGTTCTTTACTTTTAAAGCCATGATGGCCTCCTAAAAGAGTAGGAGTGGCGCATAAAAGCACCTCTCCATCGATATCGTGTTGTCGTCGCTAACAGCGCCGACCCCCATCCATTCCCTCTCTTCCGGCTCTTCAAATCGGAAGTGATTGCCGAATCTATCGTCGGACTCGAACGTTGAAAGCAGGTCCGAGAGCTCCGACTTCGTATACTCATCGAGCTTGAGCACGTTGGCCGCGCTCTGCGCCATGTGCGGCATGATGCGGAAACGGGTCCTGTTCCCGTCCGCTTTCTCCTCCTTCACAACGACATAGGGCGCGGCGGGTCGCGGGCTCCCAAAGGGCACGACGTTCTTTATCGAGCCCGTCTTCAGCCTCGCCACGACCTTCGTCAACATCGCCCGCTCCTATGCCGCGTCCGCGTAGATCGCCTCGACGTCCTTGCGGAATCGGGGATAGTACTTCTCGATGAGCGGCCGCAAGGCTTCGTGGCGACGGTCATTCGCGAGCTCCAGGTAGACGCCGTACTCGACCATGTGCGCGATGAAGAAGCCGATGTCGTCGCCGTCGGAGAAGGCGTCGGAGAAGACCTCGCGAGCCGCTGTTTCGGTCTGGTTGTTCCAGTACCGGCCCTTCCCGCGGCCGTTGTAGCGGTCGATCCAGGATCCGCCGCCCGGGCCCACCATCTGCTGTTCGCGGAATTCAGCGAGAACGAGGGCGGCATAGTGGAGGCAGAGCGCGAAGACGGCCGCGCGCTTGCGGGCGTAGATGGCGTCGAGGTTCCGGGATACGTCAGTCGCCATCGGGCACCGTCCTCGCGGCGAGCTGGGCGCGGTAGCGCTCGTCGCACTCGAGCGTCGTCGCCAGGAGCGCGATCGCCTTCAGGGCCTCCGCGGGCGTGAGCATGGCCTTGTCGGCGATGGGGTTGTGGAGGTAGGCCGACTCGGGCGCGGATGGGGCCGGCGCCTCGTCGGAGGCGGAGACGGGAAGGCTCACGTGGTCGACCATTAGGAGGCTTCCTCGTCGGTATCGGCCACGGGCTCGTCGTGGACGATCCGGGCCTGGAGGGCGGCGAGGTACTGGGTCTCGGAGGCGCGGATGATGGCGAGCGCCGAGGCCGCTTTCTCCTTGTCGCCCGAGATCATGCCGTCGATGAGGTCGATGATGGCGCGGACGTGTAGGGCCTGGCGTTCGGCCCCGGCCTCGATGAGGAAAGAGTGTCGGCGGACGGCGCCGCCGAGGCGCTTTAGCTCGCGCTGCTCCGGCGAGCTGATCTTGACGTGAGCGACGGCCTTCTTCCGCAGGACCCCCCAGAGCGCGGCCGCGATGAGACCAACGGCCGTCGAGATGCTCGCGGTCGCGACGATGGGAACGATGCTGACGCCTTCCATCACGCCTCCCCCATGCGTTCGGCAAGGTTGTTGACCTTGGCCTCGATCTCGTCGACCCTGTCTTCGAGCGCGCCCTGGTCCCGCTCGAGGCAGCCGATGCGATGATTCTGGATACCGATCTTCTCAGAGAGCTCGGCAACGGCCTTCATGGTCTTCTCGGTGTTGATCCTGACCTCGCCGACGAGCGCGCTCACGGCCTCGCGGCTGGCCTGGATCTCGCGGTGGAGGGCGACGGCGGCGCCTACGGGCGTGCCCATGATCGCGCGCACCTGCTCCTGCTCTGCTTTAGGCATGGCCGAAAGTTCGCGCTCGTACTCACGGTCGCTCTTGCTCATGGTGCCTCCGGTGCTTCGGTCGTCGCCGAGACTTCGACGGTGTACGCGGACCAGGCGCTGCCGTCGTAGGCGCGCATGCGGTAGCTGTAGGTGGTCGAGGGGTTGAGGGCGGAATCGGTATAGGCGAAGGTCCCGGCGGCCGGCGAGGCGATGACGGCGTAGGCTCCGGCCCCGATCTTGCGCTCGATGGAGTAGGAATTCGCCGAGCCCACGTCCGACCAGGTCAGGGCGATCTCGGTATCGGATTCGGCTGCGGCCGCGAGGTCCTGGGGGATGGTCACGGGGACGGCGGTGCCGCGGACGAGGGGGGCCTCGGTCTTGTAGATGCCGCCGTGGCGGCGGAAGGTGTTCACGGGGCCGACGGTCCAGGAGCTGCCGAAGGCAGTGAAGGTATCGCCCTGGGCGAGCGGGGCGCGGTGGTCGGTCAGGGCATAGAGGCTGAGGCTGGTATCGAGCCCCGCGGGCCCGACGGTGTTGGATTGGACGGCGCCGCGCTCGTGCTGGATGCGGATCCGAGCCGCTGGTTGGGCCTCGGGGGTGCCCGATGGCGCGGTGCCGCCGAATCCGTCGTCAACGAGTGGGCAGCGCATGGGCGTGACGATGGTCGGGGCCTCGGCGATGTGCGCGCGGACGCCGTCGCGAAGCTGCTGGAGGGTGGCGGTCATCCCCACATCCCTCCGGCGATCGGGCGCCGGCGCGTCCGGCCGTAGCGCCCCTGGGAGGTCCCGGCGTCGACGGCGGCCGCCTCCTCCATGGTCGCGGCGAGATCCTTGTAGAAGCGGTACGTGGTCGCGAGGTTCTGGTAGTCGGTCGCGCCGGCGCCGTCGTTGGTGCGGGCGATGTAGAGGCGCTGGCCGAGCTCGGCCATGATGTCTTTAATAGCCCGAGGAGCGGCCGCGGCGACGCCGTAGAGGTCGATGAGTGTACCCAGGGTAGCGTCGGAGAGAAGAAGATCCTTCGCCTCCCACTGCGCGAGGTCAGCGTCGTAGGTCCAATAGTCGCCGGTGTCGAGCTGCTTGTAGGCGGTCTGGCGGGAGGGGGTGGTGAGAGCGAGGCGCGCCGCGGCGTCCGCGACCGAGAGGATGGCGATAGCGCCGAGCGGATCCTTGATGCGGAGCCTGAGCTCTGCGATGTCGGCAAAGACGGCCATAGCCTACCTCCCGGAAGGCCGGGCCCCTTTCGAGGCCCGGCCCGATTGCTTCATGGACTTGATCAGGTCGGGAGCGTGACCTCGACAATGTGGCCGTAGCCCGCAGCGCCGCCGGCGGGGGTTGCCGCCGAGGACCCGAGGAGATTGTCCAGGCTCTCGCCCTGCACGGAGTACCAGGACCGCTCCTCGGTGGAGAGGTCGAGCACGGAGCCGATACCCGTCTCCATGGTCAGCGGCCGCTTGTTGGCGACGATCGCGACGCCGGGGACGTAGAGGTATCCCTTGCCCGCGGTGACGCCGGGAAGGCTGATCGACTTCTTGCCGATCGTAAAGCCGTTGTTGATGCCCTGGTCGTACTCGACGATCTGGGAGATGGGGAGCGCCGGCCTATTTCTGGTGCGAGCGCTGGAGCCGTTGCCGTTGAGCTGACCGCGGGCCACGTTCTCGATCGCCCAGGTGTCGGCCGAATTTCCGAGCCAGCGGATGTCGGAGACCGCGATCTTGCGATCGGTGAGGGGATCGAGGAGCCCGCGAAGCTTCTTCACGCCGGCGAGCATGCGCGAGTACACGGCCTCGTCATAGGTCATGTTGGTTTCGCTCTCGGCGGCCGCCTGCTGCTGGGTCGCGACGAAGGTCGCGGCGACTATGACGCCGATGACCTTGGCGTTGCGCATGTCCGTCCAGGCGTCGACGGCGGCCTGCGTGACCTTGTCCATCGAGAACCACTCGTTCCAGAGCATGTTCGCGATGGAGCCCTTCCAACCGATGGCCTGGATGGAGAGGGCGATAGTGGCGAGCTCGCCGGTCGCGGCCTCGATAAGGGGGACGCCATCGTTCTCGCCGGAGTTCTCCTCCATCTTGCCGCGGTAGGGCAGGACGTCGCGGAGGTACAGGAGCTTGGGGAAGCCGAGGTTGGTCTCTTCGCGGGCGATGAGGCTCGTGAGGTCGCCGGCTTCCTGGGCCCTGCGGGTGACGTCGAGGAAGAAGCGGCCGAAGAAGGCTTCGATGTCCGCGGTCGCGGGCGCGCTCTCGGCGTTGGCGACGATGCGCTGCAGCTCCTCGAGTTTATGGTTCTTGACGATGCGATGGCGCAGACGATCCATGTCGTCGGCGTTCGCGACGTCCTCGAAGCGGTGCGCGAGCTCGCGGCCGCCGTTGAGGTTGGCCTTGGCGTCGCCGCGGAAGGCGTAGGAGGTGGTGATGCTCTTCGCCTTCTCCTTGCGCTCCTCGGCGATCGTGGCGCTGTTATTGACCTTCATGTCTCTCTCCTTATGCCGCGGGGGCGATAAAGCCGACGATGGTGACGGCCAGGGCGGACCCTGCTCCGAAGTTGTTGTCGGCCTTGAGGTTGACGCCCTTGGCCGTAGTGAAGCCGTTCGCGAGGGCGGCCTTGAGCGTGACGTCCGCGCTATTCTCGGACAGCACGGCGTTCCCCGTGAGGGCCGCGACTGCGATCTCGGCGCCGGGAATGGGCGAGGCCGCGGTGTCCTGAATCACGACCTTCGTTCCCGTGCCGCCCGACCACGCGGTTCCGCCGCCCACAGTCGCTTTGAAGCCGGTGACGAAGGCCTTGTTACCCGCCCCGACTTCCTCTTCCGTGAGGACCGCGACCGCGGTTCCCGCGGAGAGCGCCGCGAGGGACACGGTCTTGATGAAGGGCTTCCCGCCGATGGCGGCGACCGCCTCGAGGTCGTCGATGTCGTCCTCCGCGGCCTCGACCGCGGACGCCAAGGTGGCGACGCTGTCGACGACGAGGATGGGGTCGCAGCCGATGACGTCGAGGACGCCGGACGCGATGGCGGCCTTGGAGTGGCCGACTAGATAGTGGCCAACCGTGGCCACGTTCGAGAACTTCTTCGAGCTCGGGTCCCAGTAGACCGCGAGGTCGGCGGCGGCGAAGGTGGCCTCGCCGGTGTCGAAGTCCGCGGCCTGGAACTCGCAGGCGTAGACGTTCTGGAGTGCGCCCGAGGCCAGGCTGGCGATGGCCTCGAGGGCGACGAGGCCCTTGCCCCGCATGATGGTGAATTCCTTGCGCACGAGCGCGACGCCCGTGGTGTTGACGAGGCGCAGGCTATCCGATGCCTCGCGCGTGATATGGACGGTGCTGCCCATGGCTTACTCCTTCTTCGCAAAGCGGGTCGTGGGGATGTCATCCCCGTCGCCCTGGTTCTGGACGGGCTTCTTGCCGCCGCCGGCCTCGACGCGGTAGATCGCCGAGTTCCCGTCGGCCCTCATGCCGTTGAGCGCGACGAACGCCGCGTCCTTACTAAGGTTCTCGACGGCCGCCTTGAGCTCATCGCCCGAGAGCCCGGCGCAGGCCTTCGCGGCGTAGGCATGGGCGGGGTTGTCGACGTCCTGGCCCTGCGCGTTCTTGAGCTTCTTCTCGCCCGCGATCTCGCGCACGGCGTTCTCGACCTTGAGCTCGGCGGTGTCCTTGTTCTCGGCGAGCACGGCCTCGAGCTTCTCGAGGGGCTTGTCGCCGAGCTTGTTCTTCAGCGCCTCGGCGAGCGCGGCGTTCGCGACGTCGGCGTCGGTGCGCAACTTGTCGCCGAAGCCGAGCGCGGCCGCGAGGTCGGTGATCTTCTCCTGCCCGTTCTCGACGCGCGTGGAGAGGAGGCTGATAGCCTCGTTCCTGTCTTCCATGGGGTTTTTCCTCCCGTTATTCTTGGCTTTGTCGATCATCGATACCAGCTCGGCGAGAGCGGGGCGATCCTCTTCGTTAGCGCGGGAGAGCATGACCCTCAGCGCGGAACGATAGACGCGGCCGTTCTGGATAGCGGGTCCGTCGATCTTGGTCTCTTTATCGAACTGCCCGTCTTCGATGAGCGCTCGCGCGGCATCGATGTCGAGGCTGATTCCCGAGGAATTGACGATCTGCGCCATGGCGCCGGCGCCGTACTCCATGGCGTCGTTGCGCTCGGCGCCCAAGCTCGCGGTGAAGTGCCGGACCTGGATGGGCTGGCCCATCTCGTCTTTCTCGGACTTCACGTTGAAGTCCGGGCGCGAGACCAACGAGAAGTGGACCATGTTGGCCTTGGCGTCGCGGATGAGGCCGACGTTGTCGGTCTCGTCGCCGCGGGGCGGCATGTAAATCTTCAGGTACGCGGTCCCGGTCTTGCCGTTGTCCACGGAATCGATACGGCCGCCGACGGTGTAGAAGTCGGACTTCCCGCGCGAGGTCCACTCGTGCCCGCGTTTCGAGCCGGGGATAGGCCGATCCCGGGTGACGTTGATAAAGGACTTGAAGAAGCTGCCGTCGTAGACGCCGCCCG
>JAQTNG010000082.1 GCA_028714015.1 Elusimicrobiota bacterium
AACGGCGGGAAGGTCCAGTTCTTCCTCGACCCTCACATCAACTCGGCCGAGGCCGTCTCCTCGGACGCGGCCTCCGTCTCGGCGATGTGGGCGCGCCAGGCCGAGCTGCGCAAAAGCATCGTCTACCAGCGCTCGAGCCCCGTCCCCCATGAGCACGAACTGCTTCACCCGATGGAGGCGTTCCGAACCGCGGCCGAAGCTCACGACACGCGCGGGGCGAAGAAGGCCTACGCCGAGTTCATGCGGCGCCGCCGGGAGCAGGCGGACCGCATCAAGTCGGACGGCCTGCTGCGACTCGACTACGAACGCCTCGAAGCCGACATGAGAGAGACCTATCCCGCCGCCTTCTGACAATATGACGATCAAACGGACGGCTCTGCTGCTGGCCTGTCTTCTCCCCGGGGCGGAGAGCGCGCTCGGCGCGCCCTCGAGAATTCCCGAGGTCCCGACGCTGGAAAGCCCGCTGGGAAGCCGGACGGGAGCCGGCGTTCAATCCGGAGTCCTCGGGCCCGCCGCGCTTCAGACGCAGGCCGCGACCCTCTCGGTGACGCCGTCGATCACGCCCGCAGGGCTTCCCGCGGCGCTGAAGGCCCCCGCCCCGGCGCTCGCCGCGCCCGTGGTCGTCGCCGCGGCGGCGCCTCAGCGGCCCGCTCCGACGGTCAAGCCCGCGACGGCGCCGACGAAGGCTCTCGTCCCCGGGGCCGCGCCCGCCCGCGCTGACGCCCCCGACACGAGCGGGAAAGCCCTGTTCGACGGCATCAATCTCAAGCATGACGCGGACGAGAGCCCGGTTCAGGGCGTCGCGGGCACGGCCGGCGCCTCGCGTCTCGCCCCGCAGGACGGACGCATCGTCAAGCGGTCCTATGAAGGAATCTCAAAGGGAGAAGCCACCTTCACGCGGGGCCGGGATCTGGGAACCTACGTCGAGAAGCTCGGTCCCGGCTTTCACGCCGCGATCGACGCCATCGGCCGGCGCCCCGACCCGCGCTGGCTCGACTCGGGCGGCGGCGAGGGCGTGGCGGTCAAGGAGTACCTGGATCTGGCCAAGGCCCGGAACTGGCCCGCGGTCAAGATCACGTTGCTGGCGTATGATACGCCGGCGCGTTCCGAGGGCCTCCTCGAGGTGCTCTCCGGGCGCTACCTGGAAAAAATACCCGATTCGGAAATCACGAAAAGCGACATCATCACCGATCTATTCGGGCCGCTGTCGTATTCCGGGCAGCCTCACCTCGTTCTCCAGAAATATCTCGACCGCCTCAAGGACGGAGGGAAGGCGTTCATTCATCTGGGCGCCGGGGACCAGGCTTTCGGGACGACGAACCAGGTCGTCATGGCGGACGGACGCGTCGTCCCGTTCGTCGATTGGCTCAAGACCGTTCCGGGACTCGATTTCGAATACGAGGTGCGCCATATCGTCACGCCCATGCGTGAATTCGACACCGGGACGGCGATCCTCACCCGAAGGGCCGGGCCGGACGTCCGGTTCCCGCCCCTCGAGCTGATCCAATACAAGGAAGGCATGCCGCCGCGCATGATGTTCCGCGAGGCGGGGCATACGGGCCAGGCCTCCGCCGCGCTCGTGGAATCGGCCCGCGCCGCGGCCCGCTCCCATCTGGCGGCGGACGCGCGCTGGGGCGACGCGGCGATGTTCCTCGACTCCTTCCGCAGCGGCGAGTTCACGAGCTCGATCCTCCCCGCCTTCTCCCGACTGCGCGCCGGAGCCCGCTGGCTCGACTCCTCCCCCCGCGCGGGCGATGTCGCCCGGGGCATGGAGGCGGGCAAGTTCGACTTCTCGAAAACCGGGGATTTTCTGGGACTCGCCCAGAAGATCATGAGCTGGCGCGCCTCGCGCCTGGACGCCAAGCGCTATGCGCACGCGCCCTGGGCGGACGGTCCCGACGGGCGCGCCGGACTCATCACCGATTTTCACGGCGGCCTTCAGTCCGACTACCGCCCCTCCGAGACCTTGAGGCGATATCTCGACGCGCTGGCCGACGACGGCGAGCTCCATCTCTCCCTCGGAACGGAGATCAACGGCTACGGCATGCGCGCGCAGGTGATCATGCCCGACGGAAGCATCCTCACGCTGCGCGAATGGCTCATGAGCCGGATTCCGGGCATCAAGGCCGAGAGGACGAGGGCCTACGCCGGCCGGAATGTCGGCGAGCGGACTTCCGTGCGCATCAGCATCACCGACCGCAAAGCCGCACGCGGGCCCGATCTGGAGGTCTTCGGCCTCGGCGCTCCGGATGAAGACGGGGTGCCGGTTCCGGTCTACCGCCAGCGCTGAGGACGGATTATCGAGCGGGAACGGCGGCGCGCCGGTGGGCGCGATAGTCCTGGAGGAACTTCTTCAGATCGCCGAACGGGGCGAAGCAGCAGCCGTAGGACTTCGCTTCCTCCGCGGCCTTCGCCTCATCCGCGTGCTCGACGATCACGCGGTAGGACGCGACGACGAAGCCGGTCCGGTCCTTGCCGTACTGGCAATGAACCAGAAGCGGCCGCTTCGCGGGATCGACGAGGATCGCGAGCGCCCGGTCCACGGCCTCGAAGCTCGGCTGAGAGAAGCCGCCCATCGGCACGTTCTCGACCGCGAGCCCGGCGGCGCCCGCTTCCTCGCGCTCGCGCGCGCCGTTGTCCTTCAGGCTGAGCAGGGTCTTCACGCCGAGAGCCTTGAGCTGCTTGTAGCCCTCCCGCGCGGGCTGGGCGGAGCGGTACAGCCCCGGTGAGACCTCATGGAAGTTCCCGAGCGCCTCGAGCGGCTCGACGTCGGAGTCCGCGTCCGGCGTGAGGCGCGCCCCGGGCCCGGCTTGCGCGGCGCGCGCCAGCCCTGACGCCTGCGACAGCGCGGCTCCCAGCTCGGGCGCGGACGCGGCGGCGGGAACGGCGGCCAGGCACAGCGCGGCGAGGAGTTTCTTCACCTGCCGAATCTAGCAAAAGAAAGAGGCCCTTTTAAGATTTGGTAGGATGGCGCCGCGATGGCGAAAAAACTGTCCTCAGGGTTCTGGTGGCGCGTACGGGATTTGAACCCGTGATCTCTTCCTTGAGAGGGAAGCGTCCTAGGCCGCTAGACGAACGCGCCACCAGAACCCCGAGGACGGAAGGGATTTCATCCTACCAATTCCGGCCATGTTGAGGCAACTGATCCTCGTCGCGGGGTTGGCCGCGCTGGCGGCCTCGTGCGCCTCCCTCGACCGCGCCTTCGCCCCCGCCGCCAATCCCTGGCCCATACCGAAGGAGAGCCGGGTGCGAAGGGACGGGCGGCTGCTGCGCGTCTACGGCGCTTCCTTAAAAAACAGAGCCGAGGCCGAGGCGGACGCGAAGCGGGCCCTCGAGGCCTGGATGTGGAGCCTCGATCTCGGCGACGACATCCCCGAACGCCAGGCGCTGATCGAGAAGATCATCAACTCGATGGCGGCCAAGCCCGTGCCCTCGCCGGTCCCGGAGAAATCCGGCTTCACCTCGATCATCGAGCTCGACCTGCCTGCCCTCCAGAAGCATCTCGGAACCCACTATGAGTGAACGCGTTCCTCGAGAGCTTCTTTTCGGAAATCCGGAGAAGGCCTCTCCGAAGATCTCCCCGAACGGGAAGCTCTGGGCCTATCTCGCGCCCGACGAGGGCGTGCTCAACATCTGGGTCGGCCCCGAGGGCGGGCTCGCCGCGCCGCTCACGAAGGATCGGGCTCGGGGCATACGCGTCTTCCTGTGGGCCGAGGACGAGCGTTCGATTCTCTATCTGCAGGACGTGAACGGGGACGAGAACTGGCATCTGTACCAGACCGTCCTCGAGACCGGGACCACCCGCGACCTGACCCCTTATCCGGGCGTGCAGGCCCAGATCGTCGCGACCGAGCCGCGCTTCCCCAACGAGATACTGGTCGCGCTCAACGACCGCGACCCGAAGCTGCACGACGTCTGGCGCCTCGACCTCAAGACCGGCGAGCGGACGCTCGAGGCGACGAACCCCGGCGACGCGATCGGCTGGCTGACGGACCGCGATTTCAAGATCGGCCTGCACAAGGCGATGACCCCGGACGGCGGCACGCTCCTGCGCGTCAAGGACGGGGCGGGCTGGCGAGACTTCCTGTCCTGCGGGCCCGACGACCAGCTCGGCGCGCACGGGTACGCGCCGGACGGCGCGCACATCTACATCGAGTCCAGCGTGGACCGCGACACGACCGCGCTGTTCGAGACCCCGATCGCGGGCGGGCCCGGCCGGGTGCTCGCCGAGCACCCGGAGTCCGACCTCGGGGCCGTCCTCATCCATCCGCGCGACTATCATGCGGAGGCCGCCGCCTTCGAGGTGGACCGCCTGCATTGGCAGGTTCTCGACCCGGCGCTCAAGGCCGATTTCGCGGCGATGGCCGCCCTCAACGGCGAGGTCTCCATCGTCAGCCGCAACGACGCGGACACCGTCTGGTACATACTCGTCAACAAGCCCGACCGCTCCCCCGCCTTCCTGCGCTGGGACCGGGTCGCCCGCATCGCCGCGCCCCTCTTCGTCACGCGCCCGAAGCTCGAGGCGTACACGCTCGCGCCGATGGTCCCCGTGAAGTACGCGGCGCGCGACGGCCTGACGGTGCGCGGCTGCCTGACGACGCCCGCGGGCCGGGACGCGAAGAATCTTCCGCTCGTGCTCCTCGTCCACGGCGGCCCCTGGGTGCGCGACCACTGGGGCTTCCACCCCGAGGCGCAGTGGCTGGCGAGCCTCGGCTTCGCCGCGCTCCAGCTCAACTACCGGGGCTCCTCCGGCTTCGGCAAGCGCCACCTGCACGCGGGCGACCGCGAATGGGGCGCGAAGATGCAGGACGATCTCACCGACGGCGTGAAGTGGGCGGTTTCGCAGGGCATCGCCGATCCCGCGCGCGTCGCGATCTACGGCGGCTCCTACGGCGGCTACGCCGCGCTCGCCGGAGCCGCGTTCACCCCCGGCGTTTACCGCTGCGCGATCGACGTGGTCGGGCCTTCGAACCTGATCACGCTCATCAAGTCGATCCCGCCGTACTGGGAGCCGATGAAGCGCGTGTTCGACCTCCGCGTCGGCTCGGTGGACACGGAGGAAGAATTTTTGAAGTCCCGTTCCCCTTTGTTTCACGTCGACAAGATCGGCATTCCTCTCCTGATCGCCCAGGGCGCCCACGACCCGCGCGTGAAGCAGGCGGAGTCGGAGCAGATCGTGGAGGCGTTACGGGCGAACGGCAAGCCCGTCGAGTACCTGCTGTATCCCGACGAGGGCCACGGCTTCGCCAGGCCCTCCAACCGCCTCGACTTCTACGCCAAGGCCGAAGCCTTCCTCGCCAAGCATCTGTCCTAGCATGACGCGCGCTATAGGTCTTTAGCACGCCTAAATGACAGGTCTTATACCCGGGGGGCCTCGGGCCCTTCGCCGGATGCGCCGTTCCCGCGAAAGCGATAGGATGCCGCCATGATCACCCTCTCCCCTCGCTGGATCGTCATCGCCGCCGCGCTCGCGCTGTCCCCGCTCGCGGCCGCGGCCCAGATCGGCGCTCAGGCGAAGGATCTCGCCGCGACCCGGGCCGCGGGCCCGATCGCGCCCGGCGACGTCTGGAAGAAGGTGCTCGACAAGGTCGGGCGCGACGGCGAGAAAGGCGCCGCCGACGGTTTTTTCACCCGCGCGCTCACCGTCGGCACCGGCGACCCCAAGCTCGACTACGCGGTGCATGGCATCATCGTGTTCTACTTCGTCGACGCGAACAACAACTTCAAGGTCACGGGCGTGGAGCTCAGCCTCGAGCGAAGCGCCTTGAAAACCGGCACCATACGCACCGATTACTGGACCATGATCGCCAAGCCTTCCGGCCAGGTCGATCAGGTTGTCTACAAGCAGCGCGTCGACGTCCCCGGCGATGACGTTATCCCGGGCGTGCCCGTGGTCGTGGACCTCGCCGACCCCCGAGTCAAGGCGCGTTTCGACGAGATGCTTGAATTCTGGTCCACGCGCTGATAACAGGAGAACCCATGAAGATTCCATCCCTTCGCCGGACCGCTCTCGCCGTCGCCGCCGCCGCCGCGCTCGCCCTCCCCGCCGCCGCCCAGACCGACGCCGCTTTCGCCTCGGCGCTCGGCAAGATCCCCTCCGGGCTCGCGACGATGGCCCAGCTCAAGACCCAACCGCAGGCACCCGCCGCGGCCCAGGTCCAGGGCCCGGCCGCGCCCGCCGACGTCTGGCAGAAGGTGTTTCAGACCGCGCTCCGCTACGGCACGCGCGAGGCCGTCCCCAACACGCCGGGATTCTCCTACCTGCTCAAGGAAACCTTTACCACCCCGGACGGTCGTCAAGTGACGCAAAGCGTCAACTTCCTCGTCGCACCCGCCGGGAACGGGAAGGTCAGGGCGGTCGCCGCGCTTTTCGTCGCCATGGATTTCTCTTACGACCCGAAGACGAAGAAAGGCCGCATCGAATCGTCGGTTTTCGAGGCCGACGGGGCCGGCAAACTGAAGAGCGCCTTCCACCGCACGGACATCGTCGTGTCCGAGACCGATTCAACCGACGGAACGCCCGTAAACCTGGACCTCGCCGCCTCCGATACCAAGGGGGAATTCGACGCGTTCCTCGAGTGGTGGTCCAAGGACTAGCCGAACGCCGCGCCGACCGGCTAGGCCTTTAGCCCGAAGAAGAGTGGGTCCTAAGCCGGGGGCCTTTTAGGCCTTCCGATACTGATTGCCGCCCTAAGAACTGCCTATGATTAGGTCATGATGACCTTATCGCTTAGCCGCGCCGGGCTCGCTCTTCTCGTCGTCGCCTCTCTCTCCCTCCGGGCCGCGGCTCAGACCGACGCCGCCTTCGCCTCCGCGCTCGGCGAGGCCCCCGCCGGGCTCGCGACTTTGGCCCGGCTCAAGAAGAAGGCGCAGAAGCCCGCCGCGCCCAAGGCCCCGACGGCGAACGACGCCGTCTGGCAGAAGGTGCTCGAGGCCGTGAAGACCGACGGGGTCTACACGCCCGAGGCCGGCCGGATGCCGGGCACGTTCTCGCTCGAGGACGTCATGGGAGATCCGAAGGCGAACCATACGATACAGGGCATCACCGTCGGCGGCCTGCTCAACGAGGAAGGGCAGTTCCAGGCGATCGGAGCGATCCTGATCGTCAGCAATTTCAAGCTCGACCCGAAGGACGGCAACTGGCGCGTCGAGCAGTGGGTCTTCGAGACCGACATTTACGGCCAGGTCGCAAACGCCGGCCACGGAACGGCCGTCCAGACGCCCGACGGCAAGGTCGTGTCGGCGGCGCCCGACAAGCTGAATCCCGCCGACCCCAAGATCCAGGCGCAATACGACGCGATGCTCAAGCACTGGGCCGAGCGCAAGCCGGAAGGAGCCTAACATGAAATTCCTCCCTCTCGCCCTCGCGCTGACGCTCGCCGTTCCCGCCGCCGCGGCCTCGACCGACTCCGATTTCGCGTCCTCGATGGGAAGCATGAGCGAGAGCCTGATCGGCCGGGCGAAGGCCTACCAGGGCGACTACCGGCGGATGACGCAGGAGACCGGCCCCAACGATCCGCTTTTGCTCGCGCAGAAGCCGCTGCTCGACCTGGTCAAGAAGGTGGAGCCCTCGGTCGTGTTCCTCGTGATGACGGTCCCCAACGCGAAGGACCCCGCCAAGCCCGGCACCGCGCTCTGCACCGGATTCTTCACGGACGCGTCGAAGGAGCTCGGACGGCCGAGCATCATCACGACGAACTCCCACTGCGTCGAGGAGCTGCCCGTCGGAGCGGAGATCCAGATCGGCCTCTACACGGGCGACGACAACCGCCCCAAGATGACGAAGGGCAAGGTGCTCGCGTACGGCAACAGCAATGCCGCCAAGGACATCGCCTTCGTCGAGCTGCTCGACCCGAGCCTCAACCGCCGCCCGCTGCCGCTCTGGTCCAAGCTCGACCGCGGCGAGACCGTCATCGCCATCGGCAACCCGCTCGGCATGACCTTCTCGATCTCCAAGGGCATCATCAGCGCTCTCGAGCGCGATCACCTCGACTCGCAGTTCGTCATCGAAATGAACCAGTCCGACGTCGCGGTCAACCCCGGGAACTCCGGAGGCCCGCTGTTCAACATGTGGGGCAGCGTCATCGGAATCAACACGATGATCGCCTCGCAGTCCGGCGGCTTCGAGGGCATCAGCATGTCCGTGCCCTCATCCTACATCACGCTCGCGATGCAGCAGTACAAGCGGACCGGCGATCTCAAGATGGGCGCGATGCAGGTGGAGGTCTCGCCTTCGACGCAGACGCTGAAGCTGACGCTGGGCAAGGCCGTCGCCGGCGGCCCCGCCGAGGCGGCGGGGATGCAGGCCGGCGACGAGTTCGTCGCGGTGGACGCGATCGCCCTCGGCGAGATGGAGCCCGAGGCCGCGATGAAGGCCTTCCTCGTGTACGTGAAGTACCACTCCCCGGGCGAGAAGATCGCCGTGACCGTGAAGCGCGGCGGCAAGAACGTCGCGCTGTCGGTGACGCTCGGCGAGCCGAAGCCGCCCCGACCCGAGTGGGCGCCGATCCCGAAGAAGGACAAGTCCGGACCGGCCAGCTACTCGCTCTAAGGCCCGCCCTTGACGCCCGGCCGGTCCCGGGTCATACTCAGAGGAATATGACCGGCCCTCTTCTGCTCATCGCGCTCCTGGCGGTCCCCGCCTCCGCGGCGAAACTGCCGGACTGCATCCACGTGTCTTCGACGTCGGTGCGCTACAAGGCCGACCTCGACGCGGTGCGCGACTGCCAGGAGAGAGCGCGCCAGAAGCTGATCGACGACGCCGCCGCCAAGGGCAAGCCGCTCTCCTACGAAAAGCTCGAGAAGATCGACGACCAGCAGCGGGCGCAGGTGCGCGAGTTCCTGGCCAACAGCGGCACGATCATCGAAGGGACGACGAAGAGCGACCGCGGGCTCGGCGGGGTGACGCAAAAGGATCTGCAGCGCGTGTCCGCCGACGAGGGCGCCGAGATCGGCGATCTCGAGAAGCGCCTGCACGCGGCGGCCGGGGACGGCAAGGAGGGGATCACGCCCGCGATGGGCCGCGACCTCATCGACTCCCTCACGCAGAAGCAGGGCTTCGTCAGCGCGGACATGCGGGACCTGATCGACTCGGTCGTCCGCGACGGCGGCAAGCTCACGCCCGAGACGATGAAGAAGCTCCAGAGCGCCGGACGCGCGGCGAAAGGCGCGGGCTTAGACCTCAACATCGACAAGGGCACCGAGAAGAACCTGCTTGAGAGCGACTTCGACAAGGACGGGGAGCGGAAGGCGCAAGCCCCCGCCGACCCCGGCAATCTGTAAAATAGACGGGTGAAAACAAAACCCGGCGCGCTCCCCCTCTTTCGGCACCTGACCTCCGTTCCCACCGCCCCCTTCCGCGAGACCGCGGTCTCGCGCAAGGCCCTTGAGTGGATACGCGCGAACATAGGCGCGCGCGCCAAGGTCCGCCGCCTGCGCGGCGGCTTCATCGTCTCCTACCGCGGCGCGGGCGAGGGCCCGGCGCTGTGCCTGGCGGCCCATCTGGACCATCCCGCGTTCGACCTGCTCAAGGTCACGCGGGCGGGCGCCTCGGCCCGCCTGCGCGGCGGCCTGCCGCCTCACCTATTGGCGGGCGCCGCCGTCGAGGCCTTCGCGAAGGTTCCCAAGGACAACCGCCCGCTCGCGCGCGGCGTGATCGGCCCGCGCCCCAAGAAGGACGGCGGCGTGTGGACGATCACGTGGACCGAGCCGCCGAAGTCCGCCAAAGTCGATTTTGCCGTCCTTTCTTTACCCGCCTGCGAGGTGTCCGACGGCTGGCTGATGTCGCGCTCGGTGGACGACCTGCTCGGCTGCGCGATCAGCCTCGAGGCGATGCGGCGCGTGTCGAAGCGACGCGCGAAGGTGAACCTGACCGTCCTGCTCAACCGCGCCGAGGAGGTCGGGTTCGTGGGCGCGCTCGACATGATCCGGTCCGGGAAGCTGTCCGCGCTGGACTCCTATTTGTCGATCGAATCCTCGCGCGAGCTGCCGGGCTCGACGCCCGGCTCGGGGCCCACGATCCGCCTCGGAGACAAGGCCGCGGCCTTCGACCCCAACCTGACCGCCCTGCTCGACGACGCGGCCGAGGTCCTGCGCAAGCGCGGGACCAAGGTCCAGCGCCTGAGGCTGACCGGCGGCACCTGCGAGGCGACCGCCTATCTCGCCTTCGGCTTCGAGGCCGGAGGCGTCGCCGTGCCCCTCGTCAATTACCACAACGGCTGGGGCGCCGACGCGGTCGCGCCGGAGAAGGTGCGCCTGTCGGACGTGGAGGGCGCCGTCCGGCTTCTGGTCGAAGCGTCGAAGCTTTTCCCCGGGAAACCGCTGCGCGGCGCCCTGCGGACGCGCCTCGAGAAGCGCCACGACGGCGAGAGGCGCGCGCTTTCGATTTAAAATCGTGACGCCGCGGCGATAGACCCCTCCCGCGCCCGAAGCTACCATGGCCTCGAGGACGGCGAGAGGAGGAATCCATGGCGAAGGAACTGGAAGGCTTCACGGTGGCGATACTGGTGACGAACGGCTTCGAGCAGTCGGAGCTCGTCGAGCCGAGGAAAGCCCTCGAGGCGGCGGGCGCGCGGACGCGGATCGTCTCCCCGGTCGCCGGCGAAGTCCAGGGCATGAGTCATGACCGCCCCGCCGACAAGTTTCCCGTGGACGCGCTGCTCGAGAACACTCACGCCGGCGAATACGACGCCCTGCTTCTGCCGGGCGGCCTGGCCAATCCCGACCGCCTGCGCGTCATGCCCGAGGCCGTCGCCTTCGTGAAGCATTTCGTCGAAGCGGGAAAGCCGGTCGCGGCCATCTGCCACGGCCCGTGGACCTTGATCGAGGCCGGCGGCGTGCGCGGCCGCAGCATGACGTCCTGGCCCTCGCTGAAGACCGACCTGATCAACGCCGGAGCCGATTGGACCGACCAGCCGGTCGTCGCCGACCGGGGCCTGGTGACGAGCCGCAGGCCCGGCGACCTCCCCGCCTTCAACGCGAAGATGATCTCGGAGTTCGCCGCGAGCCGCCACGCGCGCGCCGGGAGATCAGACTCCTGAAGTGACAATTACGCCGGGCTTCCCCCTTGCGCAATCCTCCCAAGGGGCTACAATGTAAAGGCGGATGAAACTCGAACGCTATTTCGGCCTCAACGACCCGGTCTCGAGCCTGAGCCACCTCACGGCGGCGGTCGGCGCCTTGGGCGGCACCTTCTTCCTGTACAAGAAGGGCCGCGGCGACGCGCTGCGCCTCTCGTCTCTGATGATCTTCAGCGCCTCCCTGCTGTTCCTGTTCGCGATGAGCGGCGTGTATCACGGCCTTCCTCCCGGGCCTTCGCGCATTTTTTTCCGGCGGCTCGACTACGCCGGCATCTGGATCGTCATCGCGGGCTCGGCCACGCCCGTCCACATCCTGCTCCTCAAGGGCCACTGGCGCTGGGGGCTGACCGCGCTGTTCTGGGGCGCGGCGCTCACGAGCCTCGTCCTCATCGACGTGTATTTCACCCGCCTGCCGTATTGGGCGATCGTCGGGGCCTACATCGGCGTCTCCTCGCTCGGCGGCATCACCTACGCCCACATCACCGCGCGCTACGGCTGGAAGGAGTCCGCTCTCCTGTTCCTCGGAGGCATCGCCTACATCGCGGGCGCGATCATCGACTATCTCGACGGCCCCGTGGTCTTCACGGGCTGGCTCGGCGCGCACGAGCTGTTCCACTTCCTCGTCATCGTCGGCGCCAGCCTGCACTGGAGCTTCATCTACAACTGGGCCGGGCGGCAGGACCTCGACAAGGGGACTAAGGAGGGCTGAGCCGCCGCGCTTTTTCCTCGCGCTCGATGTCCGCGAGCGCCGCGCGGGCGCCGGGGCTGTCGGTCAGGGCGAGGACGCGTTCGTAGGCCGCGCGGGACGCGGCATAATCCTTCTCCTGGAAGCAGATCATGCCGAGCAGGAACTGCGCGCGGGCGTTTCGCGGCGCGCAGGACGCGGTC